>JAEZAV010000052.1 GCA_023430285.1 Methanobacteriota archaeon
GAATACGAAATTTCTGAAAAAGTTGAGACGAAGGACAGTATCATTGTAACAAGCGATGACATACAAACCTTACCAACAGCAGTAGTTAAATGTCCAAAATGTGGTAATAAAGAAGCTTCATGGTGGCTTATCCAGACCAGGGGTGCCGATGAATCTGAAACAAGATTTTTCAGATGTACAAAATGTTCATTCACATGGAGGGAATATGATTAAACTATGTTTAACAAAACATGGTAAACGGTAGGAGGATTTTCTATTGGTTGAAGATTCACAAAGAAAAGAAGAAGAGTCAGAACTAACTGCAGATTCATCCAGTAAAAATACTGATGGATCTGAAACAGTATCTGAAGTATCCAGCAAGGTTTCTGATTCAGAACCAAAAAATGGGAGTGATGGGGAAACACAAACCAAATCTTCCAGTGTTGAAAAACAAGATGTTGTTAAATCAGGATCTGACGAGACTCCAAACCAGGATAAGGCTACTGACCATCACGAAGATCATGCAATTAACTTTCATGAAGTAATGGATAACGATTTGATTAGATCAATAAGATCCAGGAAGGATCAAATACTTAGATATGTAGCAGTTGCAATCGGAGCTATTTTAATTATATATGGTGTTGTACTTATTTCCGCTTCTGTTACAAAGGTAGCTGACAATGTTATATTTGGTGAAGGTGCATCCTTTGCAGCATTTTCAATGCTTTTGGGATTTTTGATCATTGTTGGGGCATTTTCACAGAAAATTTTAAACAAGACCTTCCTTAAAAATATTAATTCAGAACTGGAGATTGCAGAGGGAAAAACCGAAGTAGCTGATGAGAAGACTGAAGATATCAATGGAAAGAAAGATGCCAACAAAGTTGAAGATGGTAAGGATAATATAGTTGGAGAAGATAAAAAGTAAATCGGAGGATGAAAATGTTCAAAGCAGTTTTAAGCGATTCAAATGTATTAAAAACAAGTTTCGAAGCTATTTCCTCGATCGTGGATGAAGTTCAGATGAAGGCAGACGGTGATGGATTAAGGCTCGACGCACTTGACAGGTCCCACATCACATTCGTACACCTCGAGCTTAAATCAGGTCTATTTGATATTTATACTTGTGAAGAACCTTTAAAAATCAATGTAGATACGGAAGAACTAATGAAAGTTCTTAAAAGGGCTAAATCAGATGATTTAGTTGAATTAACTGTTGACGAAGGTAATTTGATTCTAACCTTTGAAGATGAAGCAAGAAGAACCTTCAAAATTAGGTTAATTGACATAGAATACGAGGCACCTAGTCCACCAGATCTTGACTATCCCTCCGAATTCGAAATACCCTTTTCACTACTTAAAAACTCCATACAAGATATTGGAATAGTCTCTGACAAAATATCGTTGATGGTTGACACAGACAAATTTATTGCCTCTGCTGAGGGTGAATTTGGAGATGCGAAGATAGAGTACCTCCATGGTGAAAAGATCAATGAAAATGCCAAGTCAGTGTTCTCGTTGGAAAAGATTAAAGAGATGTTAAAGGCTGATAAATTCTCTGAAACTGCAGTATTGAGCCTTGGAAATGATATGCCCCTTAACCTGGCCATGAAAATGGTTTCAGGTGATGGTGAATTGAAGTTCCTACTAGCTCCAAGGATAGAAAGTGAGGAATAGGGTTGGATGAATTTTTCCAAAAACTGAGGGAGATCCAAAAGAAAGAGCGTAGTATAAGCGGTCTATCTCGTGTAGGAGATAACTTCTACACTGAAGTCTCCAACTATCTCAACGGGCTCATGAGGAAGATAGATGACAATCCATTTTCCTTTGAATCATACCTGTTAAGGGATGCGCAGCGAATAGTGGCAGAAATATGTGAAAGAAGGGAACATAAAATTGCCAACAGCGCTGTTATGAATGTTCAGAGAGCATATCAGCTCTTCAAAGAATCAAAGGCTAAAGGCAGTTCTGATAATCAGATCACCGTTCCAATTAACTCAACTCCTGAAGAGGAATTTCTATATCTTGAACTTGTTGAATCCATTGTTAAGTACAGGGAAAAATTAACTGCTCCCTTGATGTCTTACATACAGAAGAATCATGGCAACAATGGAAAAATGCCTGTAAAATCTAAGAGTAGGCCAGAGAGATCTGCAAAATCATTGGACATAGATTCACTCATATCTGATGTTTCTGGTGTTCCACAACCAGTTGAAGACGATGTTAAAGATATTCCTGAGGGAGATTTTGAGAGTCAGATAATTGAAAGATATGGATCAGAACCTTCGAGAGGGGCTAAAAACAAAGCAGATGATTCTGAGTCTGTTGAAGATAAAGCTGAAACACCAAAGAAGAACATTGATTCTGAACAATATTCATCTGAAGCTGAAGAAGAAAAATCCAGTAAAAAACTAGGTAGTGCTCTTATAAAAACTTTGATGATTCTTGATGAGCTTCCATCCATAGTTGGAGTAGATAAAATTGTATACGGGCCAGTATCTCCACAGGATTTAATTACTATCCCCGAGCCCAACGCAAAGATCCTAGTTAAAAATAAGAAGGGGATTTTTATACAAACATATAAATAAACTGTTAATGATAAACAAATTAATATATTAATTGCACTTTTATCAAGAAGTACAAAGTTAATAATATAAATATTTTCGTTAAATAAGTTTTAAAAACGGCATATTAATTCAGAAAGTTAAGTGCACAACTTATTTTACATTTTAAGAGGTGATTATATGAAGATTCCTAAAGAAAGGAGAACTTATTGTCCAAGTTGCAAAAAACACACTGTTCACGAAGTATTAGAATCAAAAAGAAGAAAAGCCAGCGAACTTAAATGGGGTCAAAGGCAGTTCAGAAGGGTTACAAGTGGATACAGGGGTTACCCAAGGCCATTACCTTCCAGGAACAAGCCAATTAAGAAATTAGACCTCAGGTACAAGTGCAAGGAATGTGGAAAGTCTCATATTAAGAGATCATCGTTCCGAGCAGGTAAAGTAGAATTTGTTGTAGGGTGATT
>JAEZAV010000126.1 GCA_023430285.1 Methanobacteriota archaeon
GACATTGTTAAACAGTTCTTGGTAAATACAGTTATGAATATGACTGGAACATCCAAATCCTTCATGATCTTACTTCCAGCATCAACCCCCTTAAGTGCTCCCAATAAATCTATGTCCATGAGCACAAGATCTGGGCCCAGTTCAACTGTTTTTTGGATAGCTTCTTCACCTGAAGATACCACTGCCACAATGGTGTGTCCAAGCTTTGGAAGCATATTTTTAAGATCTTGCACTGTCCGTTCTTCAAATTCAGCTATTAAAATATCCACACTAAGCAACTCCCTGCTATCAATCATCCAGTTATCATATAGCTTTTATAATTCAACATTCTAAACTCGATACATATAAAATTATAGGGTGAAAGCTATGAATAAATCTAAACCCCTAGTTTAATGTCTAGTTATTGGACACCATAGTGGATGTGAGCTGTGAATTTATTGTAATTTGAGAAATATTTTATTATTTATTGAATTGATTATCAAAAAAAGAAGGGAATGGTTTGGGTTGTTGTTTCCCAAATTTTAACTGAAGCTTACTTGTTTTGGCAGAGAATGTGTGGTTGGGTACTGGTAAATTACCGTGCTAAACAGGTAAACTAGTTTGTCAAAGGACATGTTTCCAAGGCTTGTTTTTATGTAGTTGGGTGCTTTGTGGTTTAGTAAGATGCTGTTTTGTACCGTGGATGCTGTTTTAACATATTCTCCCTTCGAAACAGTTCCCTTTATCTTATTTCCACTTGAGTTGGTGGCAGGGTTAACATTCAACATCACTGGTACTGGATCTAAGTTGCCTGAGTTAAGGTTCACTGTGCCTGTGCTGAGTAGCATTAGGAATTGTGGCATGGTGAAGTACTGTCCATGTACGTTAACCATTTCAGGCAGTACAGATTCGGATTCGTAGTACTTTTTGATGTTACCTGCTGCAAATGCTAACTGACCTATGGAAACGGTTTTTAAAGTTTGGACATTCACTTTAACCGAACTTTTTTGATCATCAACACTTGCTGTTACCTGAGCTGTTCCAGGAGTATCTAAGTTTTTAAGAACAGTTTTAGCTTCACCATTTGAGAAGTTAACATTTTTGATGGTTCCAAGTGTGGTGTTGAAATGTGCTGAACCTGTGTAGGGTACTAACCCATTTTTAGGGTCGTGGTAGGTTCCCAGGTTATCATGGAGAAGATCGGCTTTGATTGATACAGGGTTGTTTAAAAGCACAGTACTTGGATTGGCGGTCAGGGTTAAAACCATGTATGGACCTACTTTAAAGTCACCCTTAACTATTGTTTTGAAATCAGGTTTGTTTGTTCCCCACCAGTTGTATGGAGCAGTGGCCGTTAGATTTTGGTTTTCAAGTGCCAATGTGTTGTTGGTAATGGAGTTAAACTGAATGATATTGTTTCCGGGATTGTTGGTGTAGATTCCCACGTCTGTGTTGTAGGATATGTTGTTCTCTAGGATCAGGTTGTTTTCACCCTTTTGTAAATTTAATCCAACTTTGTTTCGGGTTATCTGGTTATTTTTCACCGTGTTTCCAGCAGTGTTTGATAGTAGGATACCTCCTACGTTGTTGTTCAGATTGTTTCCTGTTATGGAATTATCTGCGGATTTTACCTTTTTATCATCGATGTAGATACCATATCCATGATTTTGTGTTATTTGGTTCTGGGTTATCGAGTTTTTGGTAGAGTATCCGTCCATATAAATTCCATTTCCAGTGCCTGTCATTGGACTTCCTTGACCATTTGTCAAGTTGTTCTTGTTAACTTTGATGTTGTGGCACTGAAGCATTACAATGCCGTTCATGTTGTCACTGAGTTTACAGTTTTCAATCAACCCATTGTTTGTGGCGGCAAGTAATATTCCCTGGCCATTATCGTTTATTGATATATTTTGAACCTTTACGTTGTAACAATTGATTAAACCGAGGTAACCTATTCCTTTAGAATAATCTGAATCCTTCCCGTCGATGTTAACATCGCTGTCTCCAACCAAGTAGTAAATTGGTTTGTTGTTTACTGTGTTGGTTTTATCAATACTTTGAACCATGTTTCCAATGGATGAGGTATCGACATCGAGATTTATTTTGTTATTTTTAAATGTATTGGATTTCAGTGTGTTACTCGGTGAATTTATGATTACCAATCCCTCAGATGAACTACTTTCAATAGTGTTATTTTCTAAAAGGTTGTTTGGGGATAGTAATAGTTTTATTCCATTTTCATTGTCGTAAAGTTCGTTGCTTGTAAATCTGTTGGTTCCGTACTGGGCTAAAATTCCAAATCCTGCACAGTTTTTAATTATGTTTTCAACCACCAGGGTATTGGTTGAAGCCCCTAGGAATATTCCATTTGAGTCGTTAATGAGGTTGTTGTTTTCTATCCAATTGTTTAAAGCATTTACCATGGCTATGCCATCGATGTTGTCTTCTAGATTGCAGTCTTTTATTATCGAACTGCTTGTACCTGCAAAAAGTATTCCCTGTCCATTGTTGGTTACATGCACATTAGTTACGAAGGCATTTGAACATAAAACCAGTCCTAAATATCCTATGCCTGATGCATACTTGGGATCGTTTCCATCAATTATCAGATCATCGCTGTTTCCAACTATGTAGTATATTGGTTTTCCATTTACAAAGTTGCTTGTATCGATGTGCTGGACGTAGCATTTGATGTGGGTGCTTTGAATGTTTAAGTTGCGGGCATTATCTGTGAACTTGTTGTTGGTTAGGGTGTTGTTTTGACTGTTTTGAAAAACTAAACCTAAGTTGTTGTTTGAAATAAGATTATCTTCCAGGTGGTTGTTGTAGGATCCTCCCTCATCAAATCCATTGAAAAATAATCCAACTTTGTTTCCAGATATTGTGTTTCCCTTTACTGTACTGCCACTTATTAACTGGAAATCCATTCCATTACCGTCTTCATTGTCTGTTATGAGGTTGTTTAAAACCTTTAAATTACGGGATTTTATGGCAAATATTCCATCATCACCATTTTTTATGGTGTTTCCAACCAGGGTACAGTCATCACCGTTACAGTAAATTCCATTTTCGCAGTTGCTTAAAATGTTGTTTGATACTGTGCAGCCATCTGCTTGAACATTTATTCCGACGGTACCACTGTCTACTTTGTTTGAATCTACAGTGCTGTTGTCACCTTCAACAAATATTCCCGGCCTACCATCCATTGTGAATCCTTGAATTAAAGATCCTGCACCTGTGGTGGTGATGTTAAAACAATAATCATTCGCATAGAGTGGATCTATAACCACAGTTTGCTGGGCCAGTATGTTCAATTTTTTGGTTACAATAACATTTTCCTTGTAGGTTCCTTCCTCCACAAGTATGGTGTCTCCGTTTAATGTGTTTACGGAATTGATTGCCGCTTGTATGGTGGTGAAGTGTTCCTTAGTTCTGTTGTTTATTGGATCTCCAAGGGTAGATTTTTCCTTGGTGGCGGTTGCAATGTGCTTGTCTGTACTTAAACTGCTGTTGTGTGTTGCTGCTGCTGAAGCTGTGTTTGTAGCCAAACACAAGGCCAATGCCACAAACAGACAACATAAAACAATTTTTTTAATATGCTTTTTATCAGCTGTTTCTTTAATCTAATATACCCCCCTTATAAAACTTTTTTTAGTTCAAGAGAACAAATCACTTTTATTCTTGTGATTCACTACGATAAATACCTCCAATAAACTATTAGTGACCACATGCAGTTACTCATGAAAATTTTGTGAAAATAAAAAAAATTTGAAAAAAAATATTAGATTTTCATTAGAAAACAGATCTGATTATTATGTCTAACCGATCTTTTGATAAAATTAAAAAGAGATGTAATGAAAATGGATTTTTTTGTTGATTTTTAGATGGGATTCATAGTGCTCTGATATTTTTAGATCCTTGGTTTGTACTGGAGTTCCTTGAAAACAATTTTGAACTCTGTTCCATGGTTTAGATTGAGTTTTATTTCACCATCTAACTGTCCTACCAGGTTATTTACAAGTTGAAGTCCTAAAGATTCTGTGTTTTCAAAATCAACAGTTTCAGGTAGGCCAACTCCGTTGTCGCTTATGATCAGTTCAAACAAGTCTCCATATTTTTTTATGGATATTTTTAGTTCGTTGTTGTCATCATTTGAATAAGCATATTTCAGGCTGTTTGAGACTAGTTCGCTGATGATGAGTCCACAGGGGAGGGCTGTTTCTATGTTCATTTTGATATTTTTAATGTCTATAAAAGGTTTTACACTTGTCGCAGCGTAGGAGTACATCAGATCGTTTGTGAGTTTTTCCACGTATTCTTGGATGTTAATGTGTGTCAGATCATCTGATTGGTAGAGCTTTTCATGGATGATGGACATGGTTTTAACACGGTTTTGGCTTTCTTGCAGCACATTTATTGCCTCTAAATCATCCACATATTCCTTTTGAAGATTTAAAAGGCTTGATATGATCTGCATGTTGTTTTTTACCCTGTGATGTATTTCCTTGAGTAGAATTTCCTTTTCTTTGAGTGAGGATTTGATGGCATTTTCCATTTCCTTTCTCTGTTTTATGGGGTGGGTTGTTACAACGATGCCCTTCACACTCGGAACATTGAACATGTTTTGGGCAGTGGATTCCACAGGTAGGTAGGTTCCATCAGACTTCAATATTCTAAATTCTGAGGGTGTGCCGGGATTTTTGTTTTTGTACACTTCATCCATATCAGATTCAACCTGGTCCCTGTCATCTGGATGTATGAGTTCCAGGGGATTTGTACCTACGAGTGAACCCTCGGGATAGCCTAAAATACGGGTGGAGGATGGTGAATCAAACACAATTTCACAGTTTTTATCGAGTATTCTTATGAGGTCTGATGAGTTGTTGATGATGGCCTTGAACTTCTCCTCGTTTAACTTGAGTTCAGATGCTGCCCTTTCAATTTCTGTAACGTCCTTGGCAGCTCCGTACAACCTTAAATTGCCGTTGTCTTGAACACATTCCACATGGTTTTCAAGCCACATTATGTTACCATGGTTCGTAACGATCCTGAAATTTTCAACACTGGTCATTCCAGGTTTGAGCTGGTTTATCTGGTTAGCTGCAATTTCTTCATCATCGGGATGGACAGTGAAAAGCCAACATTGGTGTTCTTGCATTTTTGCTTCATTAAACCCGGTTATATTGAAGAAGGAATCAGTTATCCATTCATTTTTATATATTCCATTTTTGTCCTGAAGGCAGGAATATGCAAAATCTGATATGAGCTGTCCAACTTTTCTGTACCTGTTCTCAGATTTTTTAACACGTTTTTCTGCGATTTTTCTCGGACTAATATCTCTGATTTGAGTTACACTCTTTTCGTTCCCTGCCCTATCATAATAATTCGATGAAAGTACTTCTGCAGTGAATTTAGTCCCATCTTTCTTTATTAAATTTAATTCTCCCTGATAATAACTTTTAAATTTAGTATTTGAATGGAAAATATGCTCTGCTTTTTCTTCTGGGTCTATTAAATCATTTCTTGATAGTTGTTGGAGCTCTTCTTTGCTGTAACCGAACAGTTCTTCGGCAGCATGGTTCGCATCTGTGATCTTTTCATTTACAACTGAGAGGATTATGGCATCCATTGAGTAGTCAAATATGGAGTGGTACTTCTCTTCGCTGGCTTTCAGTTCTTTTTCAGAGTTTATTCTTTCGGTTATGTCCCTGCAAAGTCCCATATATAGTTTTTTCCCCTCTATATCCACCGTTGCAAAGCTTATTTCAACAGGAAACCTAGTTCCATCCTTTCTTATTTGATGGCGGTTGATTGTGTTCGTTGATCCTGGTATGATACTTTTCCAGTTTTTCCTTGCAGTTTCTAGATCAAAATCTTGGTCAACGTCGGCCACATTCATGTGAAGCAGCTCTTCCCTGGTGTAGCCGAGACTTTCACAGGATTTTTTGTTGACGTCCACGAAGTTTCCATCAAAATCATGGACCAAAAGGGCGTCTGAAGCATTTTCAACCAGTGCTCGGAATTTGTTTTCGCTGTTTTTAAGTTCGGTTTCAACTTCCTTCAGCTGGCTTATATCCATCATCATTCCTGAGATCACATTGTTGTTCAGTTTGGCACTCAGTAATATACTGATGGGTTTTCCTGTTTTGGTAACCATTTCAACTTCGTACTGTTTTATGCTTCCCTCAAACAGCAGTCTGTCCATCAAAACCTTCCTGTCACTCGGATCATTGTAGAGATTCTTTACATTGGTTTTAGTCAGTTCTTTGATGGATTTAAAGCCAAAAAATTCTGCCATAGCGTGGTTTGCAAATAAAATATTTCCTTCAAGGTTTGTTTTGTAGATGGCAACTATGGAGTTATCAACCAGTTCACGGTAGCTTTCTTCGCTTTCAATCAATGCCCTGCTTAGAAGTTTGCGTTCCTTTTCAGAATTTAATGTGGTGATTGCAAAGGATATGTCCATGGCCATTTCCCTTATGAGATCCAGTTCTTCATGGGTGAAGAAGTTTATCTCAGACGAGTAAATGTAGAGCATGGCAATAACACGTGCTTTGAGTTTTATTGGAATGACAACCATTGAATTGTAATCCCTTTTGACAGCTTCGTTGACCCAGTATCTATTCAGTTCATTCCTCACATCCTTTATGAGTACGAATTTTTTAGTTTTCATTGCCCTGTTACTGGGGCTGTTTAAATTATTAACGTTCACATCCATGGTGTCCAGGTAGCCTGCTTCAGATCCTGCATACACAACCGGGGTTACCTTGCCTGTGGTTTCATCAACAGACCCTATCCATGCCATTTTAAACTTTCCAAATTCTATGCAAACGTTGCATATGATCTTGTAGAAGGATTCTTGATCGTTGATCCTGACCACGGCTTGATTTATTTGGCTTAACGTGGCGTAAAGCCTGTACAACTTTTCAATTTTTTTTTCAGATTCTTTGGGTTCTGTGATATCCCTTAAAAAACTTTCAACACCCATGACCTTATTAGATTCATGGTAGGGCTGTGAATTCATGGATAACCAGAAGGTTGTGCCATCTTTTCTTAAACCCTCAAATTCGTAGCCTTCAAGTTTTGAATGTTTCTTCAACTGTTCAAGCATTAAATTCCGGGTATCAGGTTCACTGTAAACATTCAGAACTGATTGCCCAATCATCTCCTCTGGTGAACTGTACTTGAACATGGTGGCTGCAGAGGGACTAGCCATGATGATGGTACCGTTATTATCTGCACGAAGATAGGCATCTTGAAGATTTTCAATGATATTTCTGTACTTCTTTTCACTCTTCTTTAATTTTTCATCCATGGAATGCTTGTACAATGCAAATTCCACGGTATTTTTAAGATCAAGCGGGTCGTAGGGTTTAACTAAGTAGCCGTAGGGTTCTGTTTTTTTAGCCCTTTCAACTGCTTCATCATCGGAGTGTGCTGTTAAAAATATGACTGGTATGTTGAGTTCTTTAATTTTTTTAGCGGCATTTATTCCGTCAAGTTCTCCCTTGAGAACTATGTCCATTAAAATAAGATCGGGTCTGATTTTTTTGGCAGTTTCAACTGCAGTTGCACCGTTTAGCACGACGGATGGAACATCGTAATCGAAAGATTCCAGCATTTTCTTGATGTCCAAGGCTTCTACAGTTTCATCTTCAACAATCAGAATTTTCTTCCCAGCCATAAAAATCCAACCCCTATTATTTTATTGTTTTAACTTTAATAAGTTTTTTCAGTTGTTTGATTGATAATTTATGATATTTTAAAAAAAGATTTAAGGTTTTTCATTTATTTCCACACTTTTTTTACATCATCTTGCTTGGAAGCTGTTCCAATCTATGTTAACTCAGGGACAGGTGTGTGGGCTTTTTGCTTGTTTTTAATCTCAAATATTAAATGTCATAATGTATAAAAGTCGAAAATAATAGTTTGATGTTTGTTGGAGGGATATAATTCTTGGAAGCTAATAATCTTAACTCAAAAATGGGCTGGATGGCCCTGATACTTGTTACTTTATCCTCATTTATCATATCCCTTGATTCAACCTTTATGAACGTGGCAATATCCAACCTGGTTTATGACTTAAACACCACGGTATCATTCATCCAGATAATAATCACGGTTTACGCACTTACCATGGCGTCTTTAATGCTTTTAGGAGGTAAGATGCAGGATGTAATGGGAAGAAAAAAGGCCTTCCTATTGGGGGCTGCTATTTACGGTGTTGGAACCACTGTTGCGGCTTTAAGTGTTAACGCACAGATGCTACTCCTAGGATGGTCCATATTGGAGGGAATTGGGGCTGCTCTCATGACCCCTGCAACAGCATCCCTCATAACTGGAACTTACACAGGAAAGAACAGGGCATTTGCAATGGGTATCTGGACAGCTGTTGCAAGTGTTGGTGCAGCTGTAGGTCCACTGTTCGGAGGTTTTTTAACCACATTTCTAAGCTGGAGATGGGGATTTGGAATTGAACTCGTCATCGTCCTCATCATACTCATATTTTCCAGACACCTCAAACCATTCCCACCATCCATGAAACTTGAAGAGATGGACAAGGTAAGCATAGTACTTTCAACCCTGGGAATTTTAGTCCTAGTCCTTGGAATATTAACCCTGAACACAGTAGGCGGTTGGAAAACAGCAGTTGTCATGATTGGAATTGGCATCATCCTCTTAACCCTTTTCTACCACAGGGAGAAGGGATTGATTGGTAGGGGACTTAAGCCCCTCACAGATATCAGGCTCTTTAGAAATTGGAATTTTACCCTTGGAAATTTAACGAGGCTCATAATGCAGCTGGCACTTGCAGGTACAGTTTTTGTTTTACCAGTCTTTTTACAGGAAGTCACAGGCTTAAATGCATTTACAACAGGACTCGCATCTTTACCCTTAACCATGGGACTCTTTGTTGTTGCAATTGCTTCGTCCAAGATCACATCCAGGATAGCACCCCACAGGGTGGTTTCACTGGGATTTCTACTGTCCCTTCTAGGTAGTTTCATACTCAGTTTCCAGTTCAACTTGAACACCACTGTATGGGATCTTGTTCCAGGTTCGCTGCTTCTGGGTGTGGGGTTGGGCTTGGCATTTCCAGTCACAAGCAACATCGTACTGTCCTCTGCAGATGACGCTAAACAATCAGATGCATCGGGAATACTCTCAACATGTTCGAGTCTGGGTTCATCCATGGGAACAGCAATCATTGGTTTGGTTCTTATATTGGGTGTGATGAACGGACTCTACGCAGCTGTGGATCAAACATATCCAAACGAGTTTACCAAGGATGAGATCAAAGGAAACCTAACACACTACACTGAAACATTTAAACACACAAACCTCACTGGTATACGGGAGAATGAAAAATCAAACGCATTTAAAATAATAAATATCACCATTTCAAAAGAGATGAAAACCACTTTCGACTTCATATCCCTCATATTCTTAATAGGTTTGATATCATCTCTATTTATAAAACCATTGAAACAGAAGTAGGGGTTTTGTCCTAAAAACTATTTCAAACCATTTTTTTTATTAAATCAACCTTAATATCTGTTTACCATGCAGATAGATTTAGCTGAAACCTTCGGAATTCGGTGTTTAATTTGATAAAAACATTTATATACCATAAACATAATGTTAATTATACTGACACACTGTTCGATATACTGATGTGATGTATGATAATAATTATACAGTGTAATTCACTTTGAACCAGTGTCACATTTCAGGTGGTTCATCTGAAATATCCTAAGATAATTTAAATTTGATAAAAAGATCCTTTTTGGGGTGGTAAATTTTGACAAGGGCAGAGAGAAAACAGCGTGAAATGGAATTAAGACGCAACGACATTGTTGATGCCGCAGAAAAACTATTTTTTGCCAGGGGATATGAAGCTGTTAACATGAACGACATAGCCCAAGAAGCTGAAATGGCAAGGGGAACCCTTTACCAGTACTTTAAAAATAAGGAAGACATATACGCATCCATAGCGTTACGTGCAGCCAACATGATAAACGAAAGATTCCAGGAACTTCTGTCCCACGATCTCAAGGGAATTGATAAGGTTCGTTGGGTATGCAAGTTTTACTATGATTTCTACAGGGAATATCCAGGTTACTACGATGCCTACTACCATTCTCAAATGTTTGAAATCGATGATTCTAAAACGCTCAAAGAGCTCCAGAAAATCAGGAAAACCAGTTTTAAATGGGCAGTAAATTCAATTAAAGAAGGAATAAAAGATGGAACTTTGAGGGATGATATTGATCCAGTGGTCACGACCCTTTACCTACTCTCAACTTCAAACAACATAAACAACATCAGCCCAGTCACACAGATGTACCTGGACGAATACGGACTCACACACGACGATCTGTTCAACCAAACACTAGACATATCAATCAGATCCATTGAAAACACCAAAACCAGTTTACATGGTACCAAGAACAGACCGGCACTACAATAAGATCAGTAAAACCAACCATTATGGATCAAAGAATTTGGGGGATTAAAAATAGGAAATTGGCAGCAAATCTCAGCTGCAGCTAATTTTTTTCTCATTTCATGATATTAGGACTCATCTTTTTTTGGGATGAAGTCCATAGATAATTAAAAAAATATTTGGGGTAAATTTAATTAAAGGGAGTAAAATTTAAATGTTAGATATAGCTTTTAAGGATTTTAAGGCCAAAAAGAGCAGGGCAGCCATGTGTATAATAGGAGTCATGGCATGTGTTTTGCTCATTGGTGTAATTAATGTGGTTATGTACGAAATGGTTTCAGGTCTCAAGGGAGATCTGGGAACTGTGCATGGAAAGATGTACTTCGAACAGAATGGAACCAGCTACCCACCTGCAGGAAGTGTGATAACTGAAAGCCTGGGTAACGAAGTACTAAACAACAGCGTAGTTGACAGTCAGAAAAGTACCAACGCACTTTTCACACCGTTACAAGGAAGTCAAACCGATGACGGGGGAATGACCATGGTAGTTGGACTGACACCCGGAAGGGAAGATGCATTCATTGGAAACGCAACAGTAACAGGAAAAAGTTCACTAGTGGGCGAAGCAGACAACGCCGTTATAATAGGGTCAGAAACTGCAAAAACCTACAACTCCACAGTTGGAAGCACCATCACAGTTAACAACGAAACATTCAAGGTTGTTGGAATAATGAAAAAAGTGGGAAGTGGATGGCCATTAACCATAGACAGTTCAATGGTCATGTCGCTGGCTCATGCACAGAATATTTCAGACAGGAAAGGTTTAGTATCCACGGTCATAATGGTACCATCAAATGGAAACTCCGAACAAACCGTTGAAGACACCCTCCAGAGTGCCTATCCCAAGTACGATGTTTACACAGAGAAGGACACACAAAAAACCATAGATAAGGAGTTGAAGGAAGTCATGATCTTCATGAACATGGTCATAATCATGATCTTCGCAGTGTCCATGGTTCTCATCATGAACGTTATGATGATGTCTGTGAAGGAGAAAACCAAGGACATAGGTACCATGAGGGCATTAGGAACCAAAAAACGGTCCATAATGCTTTTAATAATCTATGAATCCTTGATTCTAAGTTCCATAGGAGGTATAATCGGTATACTTCTTATTTCACCTGTGTACAGTATACTGGGAATGCTCATGGGAGCCACGAACTTCAGCTTCGTACTACCCACATCTGTGATAATACAGGTGGCAGTGATAGTTCTGGTCATTGGAACATTTTCAGGGTTACTCCCAGCCTACCTTGCAAACAAAATAAGTCCAATTGAGGCTTTAAGGTACGAATAAAATAAAGGAGATTGTTTAAAATGCAAAATTTGGTTAACGGTAAAGAACTCTG
>JAEZAV010000170.1 GCA_023430285.1 Methanobacteriota archaeon
ATTAACTAAAAACAAATAATAATATAATGATTGGGCATGTATAGAACATGGTGGGTTTGTCTGTAAATAATAGTCCCAACCATGTTGTTTTGAATTTAAAAAATTGTGGATATATTGCTTTTTGGAGGCTGTGAATACAACCATAAAATAAATGGAGAATTAACTATGACCATGAAGCTTAGGAAACAATCAGAAAATAGGGCCATTAACAGGGAGATCCATTATGATGTGGGAAAGGAACCAGAGGAACTTGATCACTTCCTGGAGAATATTGGAAAAAAAATAGATGAAACAAAGGAACTCATCATCCATGAACTTCACAAGATTCCAGAGACAGGAAAACCAGAAAAGAAGGTTGAACCAAGAAGATCTCTTAATAAAAGGCAGTAAAAAACCAAATTTTTTTTTATTCCAACTTTTCAAGGGCATTTAAAACTGCTTCTCGAACTTCTAAACTATCATCTTTTAGTAGATTCTTCAGTGGACTGACAGCTTTTTTATCTCCCATACTACCCAAAGATTCTGCAGCTGCTTTTCTGACCCATGAATTTCCATCTTGCAATGTTTGAATAAGTGGTTCTACAGATTTTTTTAAACCAATGACCCCAAGAGCTTCGGCAGCTTGACTTCGAATCTGCCAGTTATCATTGGACAGGGCATTTGTAAGAAGATCTAACGAGGGTTCGCCAATTTCCACCAGGGCCACCA
The DNA here is from genome assembly GCA_023430285.1 of Methanobacteriota archaeon. Lineage (GTDB taxonomy): Archaea > Methanobacteriota > Methanobacteria > Methanobacteriales > Methanobacteriaceae > Methanobacterium_B. Next base: position 709 of record JAEZAV010000170.1, read on the forward strand.
TGATTTATTTCTAACCCCACTATTTTCATCCCCCAATGTTTCAATCAATCCTGCAACTGCTCTTTCATCCCCAATTTTTCCCAGTATCTCGGATGCATACCATCTTATTTTCCAATTCTTGTCTTCAAGAGAGTTTAAAAGGGGTTTAACAGAGGCACTTCCAATTTCAACAAGTTGCTTTGTGGCCTGTTTTTGAAGATCATGATCCTCTGATTTAAGAGATTTTATTAGTTCCTCAACAGACTGTTTTGTTGGTTCAGGATTTTCATCAGTTGATTCAAACCCTGAATTGGGCCCTGTAATTTTTCCAATGGCAAATGCAGCTTCCCTTCTAACACTTTCATCTTGCTCAAATTTAAGAAGCCTTGTGAGTCCTTTAATATCTCCTTCTCGTTCCATTTTTTTAATATCCGGCTTTTGTAGCCCTAGAATTTTTTTGAGGTCCATTATCTTTTCCACCTTGACTAAAAAAAATCTTCTAAATTTGTTAGTTTGGAAAATCCTTAGTATCGATACTTAATAAATTTTTAAACTGTATAAACATTTATAAGAAATTATTGGGTTGACAAGTCTATGAAATTTACATTTATGAAACATTTATTTTTGATACACTAAAAAGTAGTTGTGATACAATTAGTAGTTTCAAAGAAAATTTTAATTTATTGGTGGTCCAAGAAAATGGCAATAACAGCTAAACTGAACACAGAAAAAACGTACGTGAAAATAGAAAACAATTGTACTGGAACATTTTTACTTTTAAACAGAGAAGAAGCAGTCAAATTAATGGATGATCTGGCTGTTGTAACAGAAAAAATGTAAATAAATATTAAAGTTTGAGAACAGATAGTAAGTATTGAATATTTTTACAGTTGAATATGATGGTTAACATGAATAACAATCTAAAATTAGGTTTGGGAGTTATATTTTGCGTTTTAGGTGTTCTAATTATTGTAAGCAATTTTTTTTACATGATTGTAATACCTGGAGGGCTGTTTTCAATTCTTGTTGGATCCATGTTGATCTACGATTCAATTAAAAAATAATAAAAAAATTGATACGAGTTTTTTTTAAATCCATGTTGGGGAGGAAAGTGATTTGTTTTTAAAGGAATTAGAACTGAAAATTGGCAACTTCGTTGAAACCAGCGATACGAACTTCGTTGAAGATCTTGATGGAATACAGATATTTGACAAGCCCCTAATTGGAGTGGCAGCTTCTGACGATTCCCTCTGGAACACCTTGAAAAAACCCGAAGTGGTGGGACCTGATCATATGACGCCTACTGAATGGATGTCCGAATCAAAATCCGTTCTGTCCTATTTTCTGCCCTTCACAGAAGTTGTGAGAAAATCAAACAGAACTAAGGGCATGCCCTCAATAGAATGGCTTTACGGACGTTGGGAGGGTGAGCTATTTAACAATGCACTTCGATCCTTTGTAGTGGAATCTCTAGAAGATGAGGGTTACAGTGCTGTAGCACCTGCATTGAACGAAGGATTTTCTGTAGAAAACCATAAGAGCAACTGGTCCGAGCGTCATGTTGCCTACATCGCTGGTCTTGGAACCTTCAGCATTAACAGATCACTAATAACCAACAAGGGAACAGCAGGCCGTTTTGGAAGTGTTATAACGGATTGGGAGCTTGAACCCAAACCTAGGAACTACACAGAAGTTAACGAGTACTGTGATGGTTGTGGTAGTTGTATTTCAAGGTGTCCCTGCAAGGCAATAACCATGGAAACCATGGACAAGGAGCAGTGTTTCGGTTTCTTAAACAAAATATTAAAACGAAACCAACCCCGTTACGGCTGTGGAAAATGTCAAACAGCAGTTCCATGTGAATTTACAAATCCAACGACTCATGAGGGTTGAATAAAAAAAGGTTTAAAGATTTTGGAATTGGAAACCTTTGCTTTTCCAATCCCAATTTTTTTGGTGTTCCATTTTCTCATTATCAACTCAATCTTATTTTCATGATGATTTTAGTAGAGCAATGTAGGGTTTTCTTTTTCCTCAATACGTCCAATTCTTTCGTGGGTGCTTTGGTTTAGTGTGTCAATGGATTCCATGATGTCGTCAAAGAGCATTTCCACCATGTCCTTGCTGAAACTTTCCTTCACAACAATTCTTAACACTGCAACATCATCTGCGTCTTCAGGGAGTGTGTAAGCCGGAACAATCCATCCTTTTTGTCTTAACTTTTCTGACAGATGGAATACAGTGAAGTCACAGTTTTTAAGCTGGACAGTTACTATTGGAAATTGTATGCTTTTGTTTATCACATCGAATTTTCCTGATCCATTAAGTTTGGATGCTAGGTAGTGGGCATTTTCATTCATATTTTCCATGATGTCTCTGTAGCCCTTCATTCCCAATCTTATGAGGTTGTAGTACTGTGCTATTATTGTGCTACTGCCCTTTGAGAAGTTAAGGGAGTAGTTGGGCATTATTCCTCCTAGGTAATTTATTTTAAATATAAGTTCTTCTGGAAGGTCTGATACATCTTTGAATATTAACCATCCCACACCAGGATAAACCAGTCCGTACTTGTGCCCAGAAACATTGATTGATCTGACCTGTTCGAGTCTGAAGTCCCATTTAAGGTCGGGATTTAAAAATGGTAGAACAAATCCTCCGCTTGCTCCATCAACATGTATCGGTATGTCCCATCCCTTGGTTTTTTTAATTTCAACCAGGGCATCATTTATTTCTTCCACTGGATCCATTTGCCCTGTGAAGGTGGTTCCTACAACTGCACCCACTGCTATGGTGTTTTCATCCACATGTGTTTTTATATCTTCGGCTGTAACAGTGTACACATCTTCTTTTAGTCCGCTTATACAGCTAAATGAAGACATAATTTGGGTTATTTCTGTTTCTGTTTCTTTGCAGATGTTCTTTTTTAGTGGTATGAGTTTGAGTTCCACATCGAAGTAGAGTGCAAACTTTTCCCATACTGTGTGGACGTCTGCACCTATCACTATGTTGGGGTTGTCTGTGGATTTTCCTTCTGCTTCCCGTCGTTTCTTCCAGGACCATTTGTGTGCAAGTAAACCGAGCATTATCGATTCTGAAGAACCTATTGTGCCACTTCCAATTGATTTAGCGTCTTTGGGCGCGTTGAATAATCTTGAAAGCATGTTGACCACTCTGTTTTGAATTACTTCTGTTTGTGGGTATTCATCGTTGTCAACGTAGTTTTTTCCAATGCTTTCCATGATCAACCTATCCGCTTCAGGTTCCATCCAAGTTGTTACGAAACTTGCAAGGTTGAGTGCAGGGTTACCATCCAGATTCAGTTCGTCATGTATTATTTGATATGCTGCTCTGGCAGGCATTCCCTCTTCAGACATTTCATACTTGGGAACTGTTTTTCTGAAGTAACGACTACCGTAGGTAGTGGTGTGTTCCCTTTCAGATTTGCTCATGTGTTCCAGATTCTTTTTATCCGATAACATTAAATTATTCCCCCTTAAATTTTTTTTATAAGTAGATGATTTTCATTTCATATTTTTTATAATGCCTATGGAATTTATAACCTTGTAAAGGTGAAGAAACATTGTAATATAATGGGGAAAACCATTGAACTTATTTTTTTTATTTTTGGTCTTTTTTTTTCATTGATGATGTTACAAAACTGTATTTAGTACATTACAATGACGGTTTAGTATATATTTCTATTTTACAATATTATTGATTGTCAGTAGAATATTTAGAGGTGAAACTGTGGGAGTCAGAGAAGATATTCATGCACAAATTGTGGGGGCATTAGCAGGGGCTAAATTTCCCCTTGAAACACCTGAAGAACTGTTAGGATCATTTCCAGATGGTGCAGAAACAACTTGCAAATCTGGTGATGTTGAACTTAAAGCGGGGGATGCTGGTGAAGTATTAACTGGTGATGATTTCCCATTTAAAAGTGCAGAACAAGTAGCTGATGTTATAGTTGAAAGGGCAGGTTTGTAAAACCTCCCTATTTTTTTTATTTTATCTATTTTAGATCTTATTTTAGAAATATTTATTTAGAACTTTGAAATTATTTTATTCCATTATCATGGTCCTAGAATGGATAAGGGGTCATGACAAGTTTTATATGCAAGCATAAGGAAACATATTTCCGGTGATAGTTTGATTGATCTAAACAATAATTTACACATGGTAGTAGGTTTAGTTGGAATTGGGGGGCTGGCAGTGAGCATGGTGCTGGTGGGTGTTTTGATGTTTACATTATCAGCATTTTACCTCAGAAAACCAATGATTGCAGGTTTAATAGGCAACCTTTCTTCATTTACAGTTGCCATTGGGGTCATACTCCTCTTCATAAAAAGAGATCTAAATAAGAACCAAATCTAACTAAATTTTTTTAAATACAGCGGGTTTGAATTTGTTCTAATCTTTGAGTAAACTATAATTTCATGATTGGAGTTTGCTTTATCAAGTTTTAGTTTTAAATTCACCATACTCTACTTTTTTTGTCATTTTTTTATCTCATTTCGAATTTTTTAAAAAGTTGAACAAACTCGCCATGATATAACCATACATTTCATTAGTTGTTTAGATATGATAATTTGTTAAACAGTTAAGGATATGAATGGCTATTTAGGTCTAATACTTTCAATTTAAAGCTAATATTATTATTCAATAAAAATTATTACTTAAATGTAATATTAACAACAAAAATCTATTTATTTTAAGAAAAGAAACGAAAGTTTAATAAATAGAGTGATACTACTTTTTTATTAATTTAAATGATTTAAATAACTTCATGATTGGTTATTTTTTGAATTGTTTATTCATTTGAAGGTTTAGAATTTAATGAAATCTTATGGATATATAAAAATCATATGATAGGTGATGTACAATGCTTAATGTCATGTTCAATGCGAAATCGGTTGCAGTTATAGGTGCATCTGAAACCAAGGGTAAAATAGGAAATGATTTGATGATCTCTCTGTTGAATTATTACCACGGAGATATCGTACCAGTAAATCCAAAGGGTGGAGAAGTAATGGGAATTCCAGCCCACACGTCCATCAAGGATTATGGATACGTAGATCTTGCTGTTATAGTCATACCTGCTCCATTAGTTCTCAGGGCAGTGAGAGATTGTGGAGAAACAGGAATCAAAAATGTGGTTGTGATATCTGCAGGATTTAAAGAGGCAAGTGAAGAGGGAGCAAGGCTCGAGAAGGAACTGGTCGAAATATGCAAGGAGTACAACATAAATCTGGTTGGACCTAATTGTTTGGGTATAATGAATACCTACAACGATATGAATGCATCGTTCTCTTCAGACATTGCACA
>JAEZAV010000166.1 GCA_023430285.1 Methanobacteriota archaeon
TTTTTTACTTTAACAGATTATATATAACAACATATAACAATAGTTAACATTCTATTAGAATATTCTATATTAACCAGAGATCATAAAATTATGATAATGGGTGTACATTTACTAAAGCTAATAATTGGAGCATAAACATGGAAAATGGTGTAGATATTAATATACGGGCAGATATTCCTTTGCTCGAAGATGTAATTTACCTGGATGCTGCGAGCACGACTCCCACCCCAAAACCAGTAGTTGAGTCGATGTGCGATTACTTTTACAACTACAACACAAATACAGGCAGGGGTGCTTACAACCTTGCTGTTAGAGCCACTAAAGAATTTGAAAGCTCAAGGAAACGAATTTCAAAATTTGTTGGGAGCAAACCCTCTGAGATAATTTTCACCAAGAACACCACAGAGGCAATTAACTTGGTTGCAAATGGGTTGAACTTCAAGAAGGGGGATTCAGTGGTGGTGCCCAACATAGAACATCACTCGAACTTCGTTCCTTGGTTGAATTTAAGGAAAAAAGGAGTCAATCTGAAACTTGTTGAAGCTGATGAGTATGGTATAATTGATCCTTCCGATGTTTTAGACGCAGTTGATGCCAACACCAAATTAATTACAACCACCCATGTGTCAAATGCAATTGGATCTGTACAACCAATTAAAGAAATTGGAGAAATTGCAGATGAAAATGATGTTCTGTATCTCGTAGATGCAGCCCAGTCTGCAGGGCACATGCCATTGGATGTGAAAGATATTAAAGCAGATTTTGTTTCGGTTCCAGGGCATAAAGGCTTGCTTGGCCCCATTGGAACAGGATTTTTGTACTGTAATCAGGAAATATCTGAAGAGATAGAACCAACCAACTATGGTGGAGGCACAGTTCTAGATGTAACTGAATCAGATTTTACATTGGAAACTGTTCCTGCAAGATTTGAAGGTGGAACTCAGAATATTGCAGGGGTAATTGGTCTTGGAACTGCTGTAGATTATTTGGAAAGGATTGGAATGGAAAAAATCCAGAATCACAGCAAAAAGCTAACTGCCAAACTGTTCAAGGAAGTAAATGATATAGAAAATACTATAGTCTATGGAAGTCCAGAAAATATTTATGGGATAGTTGCCTTCAATATAGATGGTGTGAATGCACACGATGTAGCCAAAATACTTGATGAAGTCAAAGGTATATGTGTTAGAAGTGGACATCACTGTGCAATTCCGGCTATCCGTCATATGGGTGCTTATGAACTGGGAGGAACAGTAAGGGCATCTGTACACTACTACAACACCGTAGAAGAAATTGAGATATTCGGGGAAACTTTAAGAGAGATTTCTAAATTTTTTGGAGATTAAAATATGGAAAGAGCACAGTACTATGCCATTTTTATAATCCTTATAATGGTTGTAAGTTCAGTAGCAATTGCTATAGCTTACATTTAACTCAAGATCTACCCATTAAAGGTTTATGAACATTGGGAAACAATTAAATTAGTAAATTTATTTAGCATTATGGAGAGTGGAATGAATGGTAAAAGTAAGAATAGGAGCAGTTGTATCTGAATTCAACTATGATATTACTCAAATGATGTTGGAACTGGCTAAGGAGCATGCTAAATTTTTGGGATCTGAAATCACAGAAGTTATAGCTGTACCAGGTGTGTTTGACATGCCTCTTGCCATTAAAAAACTACTCAAAAACGATGAAATTGACGCTGTAGTCACTATGGGTGCTGTAATTGAAGGTGCAACCTCCCACGATGAGATTGTGGTTCAACATGCATCAAGGAAAATAGCAGATCTTGCACTCGAATATGACAAACCAGTGGCTCTAGGTATATCTGGCCCTGGAATGACACGTTTAGAAGCACATCAGCGCGTTGACTACGGTAAACGTGCAGTTGAAGCTGCTGTTAAGATGTACAAAGTTCTCGAATAAATTCTTTTTTTTTTAATTTCTATTTTTATTTTTAGAGTCATGCCAATTTAAAAACGTAATCACCGTACCTGCTATGTACAGGATGCATAAAATCCAGAATATTAGATTTAAACTGATTATAAAACTTTCATTATGTAACTGGCTGATTTCAATATTCCCTACAACAATGGTGAGTGTCACAAGAACAATGCTCATTCCTAAACTACCTCCAAAACCTCGCATTGTTGTGATGGATGCAGAGGCAACTCCATAATATTTTTTTTCCACAGAGTTCATGATTAAATGGGAGTTGGGGGATGAGAATAAAGAAGTACCTATTCCTGACAGTATAAGTCCTAAAAGGATAACTAAAATTGGAGTAGATAATTTTAACGTTAGAAATACTAAAACCGACATCAAACTTATGGCCATGGCAATTGTTACCATGGCTGGGGCTTTTATCAATTTATTAAGTTTTTCAGAAAAGATTGAAACAACCAACATTGCGAGTGGCTGCAAAACAAGTATGAAACCCACAAGAACTGGGGAAAATCCTCTAACATTCTGTAAATATATGTTCAGGAGGAATACAATGGGCGCTATCGGAGCATATTGTATGAGGGTACCTGAACTGTTTAGGATGAAATCCCTGTTATGCAATAGTTCTAAGTTAAATAACGGGTAATCAACATGTTTTTCATATACAATAAATGCAGTTAATCCTAAAATACCCAGAACTAAAAATATCCAGTTTAATTCCTGATTGATTTTTGAAAGGCCTTGGATTATTAGTAAAGAAGAGATACAAAACATTAGGGATCCACCAAGATCGAATTTTTCTCCCTTTAACCCAAACCATTCAACATCCAATCTGGAGAGGATTAGGATGCCCAACATCCCAATCAAACTGCAAAACACAAAAATAACCCTCCAACTATAAAATCCTGACAATAAACCTCCTATAATTGGCCCTAAAAATGATCCTAAGAAAATACTGCAGAATATTATGCTCAATGCTCGCATCCTATCTTGATGAATGTAAATTGAAGCAATCATGGCAAATAAATTGCCAAATATCATGGCTGATCCAATGCCTTGCAAAATTCTCGAAAAGATGATGCAGTGGTAACTCCACGAAAAAACAATGATTATAGAACTAACTGTAAAAAGGGCCAATCCCCAATTAAACAGCTTTTTTCTCCCATATATGTCTCCTAACTTGGCAGAGGGAATTAAAAAAATTGTGAGTGTAATGAGATAAGATGTTGGAATCCATCCTAAAGGCACTGCTTCGATGTTC
>JAEZAV010000171.1 GCA_023430285.1 Methanobacteriota archaeon
GGGTAGCAATTGCCAGAGCACTAGCAATCGAACCAGAAGTATTGCTCATGGATGAACCATTTGCAGCGGTAGATGCTCAAACAAGGGAAATCCTACAGACAGATCTTCTGAAAATAACTGAAGACACACATAAAACTGTTGTGTTTATTACCCACAGTATTGACGAAGCTATATTCTTGGCAGATAGGGTTGCAGTAATGACTGCAAGACCAGGTACGATTAAAACCATAGTAGACATTCCAATATCAAAGGAAAGAAGGTTTACCGAAGATATTAAAAGTACACCTGAATTTGTAAGCATCAGACACCATTTATGGGAGTTACTCAAGGAAGAAGTAATAAAATCCCAAGAAACATGTAGCGTATGTGAAGAGGAAGAATGCAACGTCGTGAAAACACCTGAAAGAGAGGAAGTGGAAGTATGAAATCAGAAACAGAACTGTTCGATGCATCTGGCTCTTCAGGTTCAAAGAAATTTTCCATAAACTTGGGAAGCTTTTTGAAGAATATAACACACAAATACGTGGCTATACTCATATTCCTCATATTATGGGAAATACTCCCAACCATTGGACTCGTGAATCAAATATTCATCCCAACACCAACCGAAATCGCAGCTCAAATGTGGCAGTTAATTTTGGATGGAACTCTGATTGAAGATACCTTGGTCAGTTTGTACAGGGTTTTAGCAGGTTTTGGTCTAGCTCTTTTAGTAGCACTTCCACTAGGATTTTTACTGGGAGGCTTCTTTAAAAACTTTGAAAAAGCTGTTGATCCATTACTTCAGGTACTTGGACAAGCCAACCCATTCACATTACTCCCAATATTCATAGTATTTTTGGGTATAGGAGAACTATCCAAGATAGCTATCATATTCTGGGTTACGCAGTGGCCTGTACTTTTTAACACAGTAACTGGGATAAAAAATGTTGACCCTGTACTTGTTAAAGTAGCAAGAACAGCAGGACTTGGAAAATTTGATGTTTTCAGAAAGGTACTCATACCAGCCTCACTTCCTACAGTATTTACAGGAATAAGAATGGGTGCAGTCTTTGCATGGTTCATGCTCATAGGTGCTGAGATGATAGGATCTACATCTGGTTTAGGATTCTTGATCATGCAATCTCAGATGGTAATGAACATCCCTTCAATGTGGGCTGGAATTGTTACAGTAGCATTACTAGGTTTATTAATGAACTACACTATTCTGTTCATAGAACACCGTCTTACAAGCTGGAAACAAGAAACAGTTTAATAATTAACTTATAAAAATAAAAAAAATTCAATATGATTGGCAAATTGGGCTATTATTGGCTCATATAACTAGAAAACAAATTTGGGGGAGGTAACATAAAAATATTTAGATACAATGATAATTATTGTTGTAGTCCTAAAAATAAAGTTCTATAAAGGATAATTTGTTTGAATACAATGATTTAAAAAGTAAATAACTTAAAAAAAATCAAAATAAAGGATAAAAATTTAAAATTAAGGATAATAGCTAATTAAAATAGTATTAAATTGGAATTTAACTCGTTATGGTTAGTTAGTGAGTTAGTTAGTTACGGAGGCAAATTCAATGGTAGATAAAAAGGATAAAAAATATTTGGGAATTGCAGGGATTGTGATCATAGCTATTCTTGGCGTATTCCTCCTGTCTGGGGGAACAGATCTATTTGCAGCAAAACAGGCAAATAACACAATCAACGCTGCAGTTACCAAGGACTGTGCAGGAACCCCGTGGTTCGTTGGACAGGAAAAAGGATTTTTCAAGGATGCAGGAATTAATTTTGTGGACAAGGGTGAAATTGCATGGGCTCAACAGCCTGCAGCCTTGTTGAGTGGTCAGATAAATGTGTATGACGGTCACCCAAACGCAGTTATAAACCTGTTAAAAAGTGGAGCTAAGGTTCACGGTGTCGTAGTGGGAGATGCTGAGCCTTTAAACACATCCTTAAACAACTCTGAAGATGCAGAACACATGCACTGGTTGACTAAAACCAACAGTACCATAAAAACAGCAGCTGATATTAAAGCAAGGGCTGAAAGTGGTAACAAGGTAAAAGTAGCAGTAGGTTCAACTGGTATCTGCGCTGATCTCGAGTTTAACAACTGGTTAAGGCAAAACAACCTCACAAAGGATAATATAACCTATGTTGTACTTCCTGACCCTCAACAGGAACAGGCATTACAGCAGGGCGAAATAGACATTGCTACCTTACACCCTCCATTCTACAAAAAGGCTGAAACAGATGGTAACGTCACAGTTTTCCTAACAAGTACACAGGCATTCGGACCAGCTTCTGGATTAACTTTAGTTGTGTTCACAGATGACTACATCAAAAAGTACCCAGGAACAGTAAGGGACTTTGCAAACGCATTTAAAGAAGCCGAAAGATGGACTGATAACAACCGTGAAGAAGCTGGAAATATTACAGCCAAGGATATTGGACTTCCTTACACCTCCAATGTTCACTGGTACAGTAAATCTGGTGCCATAGATAACACAACCAAAGCATATCTCCAGCAGTGGATCGATGCAATGGTTGCAGATGGTGATATCAAACAGGGCGAGTACAAACCTGAAGATCTCTACACAACAGAGTTTTCAGATGTATGGAAAACCAACCTACCAGATCAGTAAAAAAAAACTTCAGTTCAACCAAAGCCATGAAAATGGTTTTGGATTTTATTTTTTTTTGATACTGGTAAAATGTAAAGAGTAAATCATTTTTTTAGAGTAAATATACCGATTTTTTAAAAATTTTTATCTAAAAATTATATTGAGGTGTTTCAAATGACAATAAAGAAGTACAGTAATGTTGCACCAATTAGGGACAATCGATTAGACACTATCATCACCTTTGGTGGAGATTCACAGGAATTAGTAGAGTTAACCCAAAGAAAATGTCTTAAATCTAAAGATCGAAGTTTTTCCCAGACAACTTTCTGCCAAGAATGGTTGGCAATGTTGACACTGGCAACCATCAAGGATACAGTGATCATATCCCATGCTCCAGTTGGATGTGCAAGTTCATTGACATGTATCAACATATTCAATAGAAACGGGCAGATATTAAGGGGTGAAAATCCAGAAACAGGCAAATGGATCTCAACCAACCTTAAAGATAACGATGCAATCCACGGTGGTGCTGAAAATCTTACAGAAGCCATACTCACTGCTGAAAAAAGGTACCATCCCAAGGCTATTTTCATCTTTTCATCCTGTGTGTCTGGTATAATTGGTGAAGATATTGATGCAGTAATCAACCAAACTCAGGAAAAAGTCACAGCAACTGTAATTCCAGTTTACTGTGATGGATTTAAATCTAAGGTATGGGCTTCAGGTTACGATGGATCCTTCCAAGGAGCACTCAATTATCTAATTAAAGAACCTGAGAAAAAACAGGAAAATCTGGTCAATGTAATCAATCCAATTACCTTCGGAAGAACTGATGAACTTGAAGTTCAAAGATTGTTAAATCAAATTGGTTTGGAGGCAAATTTTATTCCAAACTTCACAACCACAGAAGCAATTGGAAGGGCATCTGAAGCAGCTTTAACTGCCAGTCTTTGTACAACTTTCAGTGAATACTTTGCTAAAACATTAAAAGAACGTTACAATGTCCCATTAACCGAGAAATTGATGCCAGTAGGATTGGACAATACTGATGAATGGGTTAGAGAAATAGCAAAAATATTAGGCAAGGAAGAAGAGGCAGAGGAACTAATAAAATCTGAAAGAGAGAGGATTCAGCCTAAAATTGATGAAATAAAGGAAAAATTGAAGGGTAAAACTGCATTTGTAAGTGCTGGTCAGTCACGAGCTGTTGGTATACCTAACCTACTTGCGGATCTTGGAATTGAAATTGTGGGGCTCACAGTCTATCACTACGATGAGGTAATTTCCGACAGTTTCAAGGAACTAACTGATAGATGTGGGAACTTCTGTACCAACGTGGCCAATGTACAGCCATTTGAACAGACTAACATCCTTAACAGGGAAAAACCTGATCTTTACTTTGGACACATGGGAGAATCTGTATGGGCAACTAAAGAGGGAATTCCAACTGGAATGGTTTTCAACCTGGCACATCTATTCGTGGGTTACAATGGAGTGGTTGGATTTGGAAACAGAATTTTAAATTTGGTTAACAATCCTTCATTCAGTGAAAAGATTAGTCAGCATAGTAAACCGATTTACAGAAACGAATGGTTCAAAGAGGATCCATTCAAATATCAGAAAGGGGAGGAATTGTAAATGAGCCACATAATTGAGAAACCAAGATTTTCCTGTGCACTTGGAGGAGCTTTAAACACCCTGACGGCAATTGATGGACACGTCCCAATACTTCACGGAGGCCCAGGATGTGGTGTGCAATTGTTTTATGGACAAAGCTTCACCAGTGGATTTAGAGGATCCGGATGGATCGGTGGGGTGGCAGTACCCAGCTCCAATACCTTTGAAAAAGAAGTGGTGTTCGGTGGGGAACCCAGACTCAAGGAACAGATAGAAAAGACAATAGAACTCATTGATGCAGAGAGGTATGTGGTTTTAAGTGCATGCACATCAGAACTTATTGGTGACGATATTAAAGGAATATTAAACCAGTTTGATGGCGAAAAATCATTAATATTTGCAGAAACTGCAGGTTTTAGAGGTTCAAGTTATGATGGTTATGAAATCTTGTTAAACGCAATAATTGACCAAGTTGTCCAAGAAAAACCGAAACAATCTAACTTAGTCAATATAATTGGTATTGTTCCGTCACAAGATGTTTTCTGGCAGGGTAATCTTGCTGAGATAGAAAGAATATTAAACGGCATAGGATTAGAAGTTAACACCCTGTTCAATGATAAAAAGGTGGAAGATTTAGCAGCAGCATCATTAAATATTGTACTCTCTCCTTGGGTGGGAGTTAACGCAGCTGTAGAACTTGAAAACAGATTTGGAACTCCATTCATAATTAATCCACTTCCTATAGGTGTGGATGAAACCAACTCCTTCCTAAAAACTGTAGGTAACTTTTTTGACATAGACGTGGAAAAGTTCACTGCAAATGAGGAAGCTAAAACCTACAGATCAATCGAAAAAATTGCAGATTTTGTTATAGACTTTGATGTTCAACTCAAATTTGCAACCATAACTGATTCAAACTACGCAGTAGCCATAAACAAGTTCTTTGTAGAAGAATTTGGTTGGATACCTTCTGCAGCTGTGATAACCGACGAAGTACCTGAAGATAATAGGGATACTATAAATAAACTTCTTAAATCAGATAAAACTATTTCACCAGAAGTGGTCTATGAATCTGACTCGTACAATATATGGGAAAAAATAGAACAAGAAGCTCCAGAGTTTATATTTGGAAGTTCACTAGATAAGGACTTTTCTGCCAAGATTGGGGCTGCCAGGTTAAGTGTTGCTTTCCCTATAACAGACAGAATTGTGATTGACAAAGGTTACTCAGGATACAAAGGAGTATTGAATCTACTGGAAGATGCTTTAAGCGTCATAGTGGCACCACTTTAAAGTCTAAGGGAATTTTTATTCCCATTACATTTTTTAAGACACTAATTTAATTGAAATAAAAATATGGTCATCAATATTGAATTTAATTTAAATTAGATAAATTTGTACTTAACTCACACGATTTGATATCAAAATAACGTTCATATAATAATTATAAACAGATATGTAGGGATTTAATGAAAATACAAAGCGATATATTTGAAACTACGAAATTAACTGGAAATTCACAGTTTAAAAATATATTAAGTGGTTTTAAATCATTTCTTCACAAATATTCCATATTAATTTTATTTATATTAATCTGGGAATTGTTACCAATCACAGGATTAGTTAACCCGTTATACATTCCACCACCTTCAGAAATTGCAACTAACATGTGGAGCTTAACTCTGGATGGTGAACTTCCCATTGCAACACTTTACACATTTTTCAATGTGATGGTTGGCCTTGCATTAGCTGTTCTCATTGCCCTACCTTTGGGACTTTTGTTGGGTGGATTCTTCAAAAAATTTGAGAAAGCAACCAACCCCCTCATAAGACTAGTTGAACAGGGAAATCCACTAACACTGTACCATCTATTTATTTTACTCATAGGGGTAACAGAGTTGTCAACTGTAATAGTTGTTTACTGGGCTGCACAATGGCCAATACTAAACAATACAGTTACAGGAGCTAGAAATGTGGATCCTGTTCTTATTAAAGTAGGTAGGGATGCTGGACTGAGTAAATTTGATATATTCTGGAAGATCCAGCTTCCAGCTGCAACACCAACCATTTTTACAGGTTTACGCTTGGGTGTGATCTTTGGATTCTTGATACTCATGGGAGTTGAGATGATGGGGATGGGTTCGGGTGTAGGGTTAGGATATTTTATCATGAGTTCTCAGATGGAAATGATAATTCCAAGGATGTGGGCAGGGATTGTTACACTTGCACTTTTAACCATCACAATAAACCTAGTGTTAATTAGAATAGAGAAACACCTAACAAAATGGAAGGATGATTCATACTAGTTTAACCAAACAAAAAAAACATGATTTTAATTATAAAACTAAACATTCCTTTTTTTGAATTTTAAAAATTAACAAGTGTTGAATGTAATATATCCTTTCTTTTAAAAAAGTCACCAATTACTCCAACACTAGTTTCATTAAGCTGTATTAAATTTGAGTTGAACTTACATAGACTGAAGTTTCAATCCATAGAAATTTGATTGTAGGCCCTTTTTATCCTGTTTAATGCTGAGCTAATAACTGATCTCTGTGTAGCAATGTTCATCCTCATAAAGCCGTGTCCTGATTCTCCAAATATATATCCATCTTCCATACCAACCTTGGCATCATCGATCATGAAACTTTGAAGTGTATGGGAGTCCATGCCTAGTTCTCTGCAGTCAAGCCATAGAAGATAGGTACCTTGGGGTTCTATCATTTTGATCTCTGGAATATTAGTTTCTAAGAATTTCCTAATGTAATCTAGATTTCCCTGTAAATAGTCTAGGACTTGTTCTAGCCATTCGTCACCATATTTGTAGGCTGCTTCGAGTGCTGTGTAACCGAACAAATTTGGATTTGGAACCATGCCTGCTCTGGTGTTTATAAAATCTTCACGAAGCCTTTGGTTGGGTATGATTATGTTTGAAACTTCAAGTCCTGCCAAGTTAAAAGTTTTACTGGGGGACATACAGATTATACTGTTTTGTTCAAATTTATCGGATATTGATGCAAATGGTGTGTGTTTATTCCCTTTAAAAAGTATTTCGCAGTGTATTTCATCAGATATTACCGTGCCACCATTATCAATCACTATATTTCCCATTTTTTCTATTTCATCAGGATTCCAAACTCTTCCTACGGGATTGTGCGGATTGCAGAAAATAATAGTTTTTAAACGTCCAGGACCCCTTAACCTACGGGTTTTAGGATGAAACTTCGATTCAAGATCTTCATAATCCATGACATATCTTCCATTAACCAGTTTAAGCTGGTTGTTAACGATACTGCAACCACTATTTTTTATCACTGGAAAAAATGGGTGATAGGACGGTTGTTGTAGAATGACTTCATCACCAGGATGTGTTAAAGAAGTTACAGCAGTTTGCAATGCTGGAACAACACCGGGTGTGAAAACAACCCACTCTGGTTCGATGTTCCAGTTGTACTTTTTTTTCAGCCTTTGTACAACTGAATCAACCACACTTCTTCCAGGTTGTGTGTAACCGTAAAAAGGATGTTCAGCTCGGGTTTTGATGGCTTCTTTAATTGGATTAGCAACTGGAAAATCCATATCTGCTACCCACAATGGTATAATATCGTCCCTTCCAATTATGGGCTTCATGAAATCCCATTTAAGGCTGTCAGTGTTTCTTCTGTTGTAAACTTTGTCTAAATCGTAGTTCAATAATTCATCTCCCATCATGATATATAACAATAGTTAACCTTCACATGCAAAATAGGTTTGGATCAATAAAAAAATTTAACCCCAAACTAATTAAAAATGAATGTTAGTTAGTTATATGACTATCAGTTGATTTGTCTATTTGGTATAATATTTGCGCAAAGATTAAAAATAAGCATAACTATAGTTAAGACTGATCATGGTATTGCAATTTTAAAGCAAGCTTTTTATTTATCATAAGATCCAGATGAGGAAAAGATCATGCAAACAGTAGAAGTAAAATTTTTAACAAGATTCATAGATATCACAGGAGAAAAAACTACAACCATTGAAGATGCAGAGGATATATCCCAACTTATAGAGGCTTTGTGCGAAAAATACGATGAAACATTCCGTGATGTTTTGTTAGACGAAGATGGTACTGTGAGGGACTATCTTAAGGTAATGGTAAATGGTGAGGATATAAGGGATCTCGATGGTACAGAAACCAAACTCAACGATGGAGATGAGATAGTAATGTTCCAGACCATCGCTGGAGGATAACACCCAAAAAAAAATACCATTTAACATTTCTATATTTTTTTTTTATTTTGCATTATCTTAAATTGCCGCATTTTTTCTGCTTAGAACTCTTTTTATAATTTTTGAAACATAATTTATTTAGTAAACTTTGAAACTAACAGATCATACTACAAGTTAAAATATAAACTGGATCAACCAGCCAAAACAAATATCAGGGGATGGTTTCAATTAATGATGATGATTCAAAAAAGAGTAAAAAAGATTATGAAGCCATTATTGAAGAACTTGAGATGGAACTTGCAAAAAAACAAGTAATAATCCAAGATTTAAAAGATAGACTTCATGATGCCAACAGCAGGGTTAGTGACATGGTTGAAAAAAATAGTTCACTAGAAACCAGAATCAACGAATACGAACTCCAAGACCTTGCAATGAAGTATGGTAAGTTTGAAGAACTTAAGGATAACAATAAAAAACTTGATCATAGAGTAAAAGTCACGAAAAAACATCTTGACGGTGCACGTGAATACCTAAAATTCACAGATGTCGTTATATTGGACATGAAAAATCGCAGCATATTAACTCGTGTATTAAGAAAGTATCCTGATAGTTACCAGAGATACATAAATGATCTAAACCCAGAATCTGATGAGAAATGAATTCATTAAATACGGGCGTATTTTAATTTATAAACACCAATCTGTCTAACAGTTTATTATATCCATGTATTGAAGTTAGGATTCAGTTGAAGTTAGCAAAAAAAGTTATTATAAAATTATATTTCCAATTTACATAAAAATAAGAAAATAAAATAAAATTGGGGGAAGTTTATTAACCTCCTCCTGCGCCTCCAAGGTTTGCACCTGTTTCAGCGTCAATATCTATTTCTCCCACATTTTCTCCATTAACCATAACAGGTACAATGTAAACCATTTTATTGTCCTGGTTAACTAGTTTTGGTGTGCCGGGTGTAGCTCCTGCTACTTCGATGTATTTAGTTGCTATTTTCTTTGCTTCTTCTGAAGAGATGGTTTTGTTCTCTGTTTTCTGAGCGTTACTGGTGTTTGAAGTTGTGTTCTGCACATTTTGAACCGATGAATTGTTTGCGGGGGATGTGGTGTTCATGTTGGTAAATGCTGCGTATCCTATTCCAAATATTGCAACAATAACAACGAGTCCCAATATGACTTTTTTGATCATAGATTATCCTCCTAGAATGGTAGGGATGCGTATATTCCATGTAATGTGAATGTCTTGGTGTTCCAGTTTTTCACAACTCCAAAGGAGTTTCTGTAACTGGTTCCATCTGCATAGTACCATTTTCCATTTACATATACTTGTGCCCATACATGACCGTACCAAGTACCACTTGAGAATCTGCATGTACCGTGGTTGTAACGAGCAGGTATTCCTGCTGCTCTTGTAAGTGCAACAACTAAATGTGCGGTGTCTGCACAGTTTGCAGATCTTGAATTTAAAGTACCTAAAGCACCCTTCTGAGTGTTGTAGTAGAAGGAATAGCTCACATGGTCTCGAACCCAGTTGAAGATCTTTGAAGCCTTTGCATAATCTGTGGTAGATCCCTTGGTTATTTGGGCTGCTAATGCTTTGATCTTAGAGTTGTTCGATTGACAATTTGCTGTTGGTACCAAGTATTTTTGCATTGCAGCTGATACAGGTTTCTTAGATGATACTGTACTGAAACTGGTTTTATACAAACTTAGCTTGTTACCTGACATGTCCGTGATACTGCCTGAGTGTATGTAGATGTTGTAATTACCATCTTTACTCAAGTAAGCCACTGGGTCTATGGTCAAAATTTTCCCGTTAATTGTTGTTTTTATTGATACACTTTTTTTATTATTTTTTAATTCAATCCAGCCATTTCCAAACTTAATTGCTTCACTGAAATAAATTTTAATGGTTTTTTTGGTGTCAACTTTCACTGCATTTTTGGTTGGGTCGGTTTTAACAACCTTTGGTTTAGTGACGTCTTTGCTTGTTGAAACTGTCTTGGATTTTAAAGTTGTGCTCGTGCTACTTGCTACACTAACTTGATTATTCACATTTGAACTCACACTTGTATTTATGCTGCTAGTTCCATTGGTTGAGGCAGCTGATGTTGTGTGAACATTCAAAACTAGTGCAAAAGCCAATAGCAACATGATTGAGCATATTGATTTTCGCTTAATGTAATCGCCTCCGTGTTCAAAATCATCAGAAAAAGATTTTTTCACTGAGAAATTGAACTTAACTCTAAAGACTTCAACTTACTATATAAACCCTTTGGTTCAAAATAAAAAAAAAGACAATATTAGGAGCTTTTATTCAATTTAAGACTCAATTAAACCTTTTTTAATTGGCAATATATGGGTGAGTCATCTCCATTCTTATTATTATGAATTTAGTTATATTCTATATCTTTTTTGGAAAATAAGATGTATCTATACGGTTTTATCAAAGGGTAGATATGGAGTTGTAGTGTCTACAAGTACCTCAACCAACCATGAAGCATTAGAAAGATATTAGGGTATTAAATTCAGATTAAGCTCAAAATTAACCTTTCAATTAAAAATTAAGGCAAAATAATTTAATTTATCCATTTTTTATTTTTTTTCAACATACCAAGGATTGAAATGATATAAAGACGGCTTATTAGATTTTTTTTTAGATGGATGGAATCAATTTTGTAATCCACAACAAACTTTAAATAGCATGAAAGATTTAGGTTAACCTAACATTTTATTAGGCATGCCTAATATTTTGTAGTTTAGGAGGATTATTAAAAATGATAAAAATTTTAAGTGAACTAACACAAGGACAAAAAGGTAAAATAATAGCATTAAATGGTCAAGGGGGATTGAAGAAGCATTTAATGGAAATGGGATTTGTAAGGGGGGCTGAAGTTAAAATAGGACGAGTAGCTCCATTGGGAGATCCTGTAGAAATCAAAATAAAGGGATATTCCATATCTTTAAGGAAGGAAGAAGCCCAAAATATCGAGATAGAGATACTATGATGACTTTAGCCATGGGAAATACCAAAGAACAGTTAAAGATCGTGGATGTAGAATACGAAGGTAAATTCAAGAAAAAGCTTTCAGAGATGGGTATTTACAAGGATGCCGTTGTGGAAATAATCAAAAATGATATACCTGGTCCATTAATTGTTGATGTCAAAGGTTCAAGATGGATATTGGGAAGAAGCCAAGCCCAAAAGATAAGGGTGGAATGAAATTGGAAAAAATTAAGATTGCATTAGCTGGAAATCCGAATGTGGGTAAAAGTACTCTTTTTAACCAATTAACAGGAATGAAGCAGCACGTAGGAAATTGGCCAGGTAAAACTGTAGAAAAAAAAGAAGGATCATTCAATTTTAAAGACACAAATATCGAAGTTGTTGATCTACCTGGAAACTACAGTTTGACACCATATTCAGTGGAAGAAATGGTTTCAAGGGACTACATTGTAAATGAAAGTCCCGATGTCATAGTAAACGTTATTGATGCCGCAAACCTTGAAAGAAACTTGTATTTAACAGTTCAAATGTTGGAGTTAGGAGCAAATGTAGTACTAGCCTTGAACATGAACAAATTTGCAGATGAAAAGGGATACAAAATTAACACCAACTGCTTATCAAAACTCCTAGGAATACCAGTTGTTAAAATTGAAGCCGTTGATAAAACAGGGACTGAACAATTGTTAGAAACCATATTAAAATCTAAACAATCTCCAAACATAGTCACTGAAAGATTAGAATATGGAAAAGAAATAACTGAACACACAGAAATCCTTGAAAAATATATAGAACAAGATATTCCTGAATTATTTAACACTCCTTCAAGTTGGATAGCTCTTAAATTATTAGAAAATGATAAAGAAGTTGTCAAAGCAGTTGAAAGTACTGATAATCAGAGAATTTTATCTGAATCCAAAAAAATTCAAGAACATCTGAATCAGATCTATGGAGAAGATGTAGACACGACTATTGTGGATGCTAGATATGGATTCATAGCAGGACTCATTCAAGAAAGTGTTAAAAAACCTAAAATTGATAAAATAACAAGATCTGACTTAATTGACAGGATTGTCACCCATAAGTATCTGGGAATTCCCGTATTTCTCATGATAATGTGGTTAACATTTCAAATAACATTCACACTCGGTGCTCCATTACAAGATGGTATAGATTATGGATTCAGCTTCCTTGCAACAGCCGCAACTAATTATCTTGGAGATGGTATCATATCATCACTAATAGCAGATGGTATAATAGGTGGTGTTGGCAGTATCGCAACCTTCATTCCAATTATTTTCCTGCTGTTTTTAATGCTCAGTATTTTAGAAGACAGCGGATACCTTGCAAGGGCTGCATTTGTAATGGATAGGTTCATGCATAAATTAGTTGGTTTACATGGTAAATCATTTATACCCATGATATTAGGTTTTGGATGCTGCGTACCGGGCATAATGGCTACAAGAACTTTGGAAAATGAAAAAGATAGAATATTAACCATGTTAATAGTTCCATTCATGTCTTGCAGTGCAAGGCTTCCAATTTATGCCTTGTTTGTAGCAGCATTTTTCACAGCATATGAGGGATGGATAATTTTCTCACTATACATACTGGGTATTGTTGTGGCCATTCTGGTAGCATTTGTCTTGAAAAATACACTGTTTAAAGATGTATCGGCACCATTTGTCATGGAACTTCCACCATACAGGTTACCAACTGTTAAAGGTGCTTTAATTCATATGTGGGAAAGAGGTTACATATTTATCAAAAAAATGGGTACTGTAATTCTTTTATTTTCCATTATAATATGGGTCTTAAGCAGTTTGCCTGCTGGTGTGGAATACGCATCCCAAGATAGTGTTACAGGACAGCTTGGAACTGCCATTGCACCTGTGTTTGAACCGTTAGGATTTGGAAACTGGCAGTCTTCAGTGGCACTAATATTTGGATTCTTTGCTAAAGAAGTTGTTGTAAGCACCTTTGGATCACTATATGGTGTTGGAGATGGTGATGGCCTTGCAACGGCTTTGCATAGTACATTTACCCCATTGTCAGGATATGCATTCATGGTATTTGCACTGCTTTACATACCATGCGTAGCTACTTTCCTGGCAATAAGAAGAGAAACTAACTCCTGGAGATGGCCGTTATTCAGTGCTGCAGGTTCCCTTGTAATTGCATGGATAGCTGCGTTTATAGTGTTTCAAGGAGGGACTTTATTGGGTTTTGTATGATAAAGGGGTTTTAAACACCATTTATTACATTTTTTTAAACGTAAAAATAGTTGTGGAGATGATCTAAATGAAATGTCGTATATGTGGATATGAATTAGATGATGATGAAAAGTCTCATAAATGCTGTTCATGTGGCTCTAACTGTTCAAAGGTCACTTGTCCAAATTGTGGATATCAGAATTTATCAGATAATATCCAGATAAATTTTAAACCTTTTGCTTCGGCAAAGAGTAGAATTAAAGGAATTAAATCACGAATTATAAAATAATTGTACTTGACTTATTCAGAATAAATAATTTGTTACAAAATTATTTATCTAAGGGTTTAACTGGTTAAACACAATGAATACTTCTTATAAATTATTTTTAAGCCTTTAAATAACTATAATTCTATTTAATCCATTTATTTTAGCTATTTTTTTGATTTGTTAATTAATTTACAGATAACTATATTAATCATATATTCAAATTAAATAGAGAAGTTTTCAAGAATTCTTGAAAATTTTAACTTAAATAGAAAAATGGGGCTTGAAATTTAATTTACAGTTTTTTGCGTAAACTGGCAATTTCAGGCTATAAACTAAAAAAAATATAACCAAAAAAAAAGAGAACTAGAAAAAAAATTTAGAAAAAAAATATGGGGATTTATATGAGCAGAAAAATAATTGCCTTAATTATCATCCTAGTTGCAATTGGAATATCAGCAGGGTATGTTGTATATTCAAATTTATACCAACCAGGAACAACCAATGTTATGAAGGGGGATCACACTATCCTTTTGATGACAGCAGACCCTTCAGAAAAGAGACCCGGTATTGGTGCAGTTGACATGGCCTTTGCTATCGGAGTTCATGATGGGGATATAACCAACCTTACACCAATTTATCCTGGTGGAATGCTTTCAGCAACTGCAATGGAACCTGCAGAAGCAAATGCTGGTGGTGGACACTTGAGACTTCATGATTCATTATGGGGAGCTGACACAGAAGCAGACGTGAAAAATTCCCAAGAAATTGTTCAAACCAACACCGGTATAAAAACAGATGCAGTGGTCATAGTAACTCCTGAAGCTGTAGATGCAATTTTAAATTCCATAGCTCCGCTGAACATTCCAGGCTACACAAATGATACCAATGCATCTATTGATTACATAAGAAGCGTGAGTGAAGGTAAAAACAGTACAATGACAAGGGGAGAAGCATCTGAAGTTCTGATGAAACCCGTAATGGCCGCAATAAAGGATCCAAGTAAATCAGGAGCTCTTTTCCAAACAGTTGTACAACAGTACCTCAAGGGAAACATAATTGTTATACCTAAAAGTTTAATGACCCAGTTTGCATTATCCAAGGGCTTGAGTTTGACATAAACATCTCAAACCTTTAATTTCTTTTTTTTTTAGATTGAATACAGTTCAGAAATAAAACTAACTAAAACAAAAATTTTTTATCTGCAATTTGTAGTTGTATGTCAATTTACAGATTCATAAAAAAATAGAAGATTTTGAAACGATTTTTTTTATTCGAATCATAAACATTCCAGTCCCTCATGATGATAATGCTTTAAAACTTGCGTTTAATAAGTCGTAGGTCATGGTGTATGCTGTGTTGTTATCATCATTTTCAGGAATCTCATAAACAAAAACAGGAATACCTGCGTTTGTTAGGGGAAGATCTACCTGAGAAATGGAAGTTGCTTCGTAGCTTGTACTGCTTGAACCCGAGTAATAGTTGAAATTTGGGAGTAAGCTAGCTACTTTATTTCCCAGAGCAACAGATTTACTGTCGTGGGTAGGGGTTGCGAAGTAGTATCCTGAACCGTAACCAGATTCATGATCGTGGCAGATAATAACCATTGAGTAGTTAGATCTAATAATATCTGGATTTACAAAACCAGCTACCAATGCTTGACCATTGGCCCTTCCAACATTAAAATCTTGAGGCTCATCAGTAACAGTAACCTGATAATTATCAATTTCTACATTGTTTTGAAGGGCATAGGCCAACGCTGCCTTAGGTACGACATCAGTTGCATGAAGTTCACGAGGGTGCATGCCTGTAATTACAGCAATTTTTGTTTGGTGGGGTAATGGATAGGCATCTAACTGTTTAGTAACATAACCTGTGGAATTAGAACCGACATTAGTCCTGTATACTTGGAAGAAAGCAGCGGCTAACAATATACAAACCACTAGTATTATCAAAATTTTAGTTATTCCCTTCATTGAAAATCCCCTAAAAACTATTCAATATTATTAATAAATCCAATTAAAAACTCATCCTATTAAACACAGTTCCTCAAATTCTTGTTACACTCAAAATTAAAGATTATATTAAATCTAATTGGGTTTACTTGATGAATTACAATTAATAGTTTTTTGTTATTTTTAAAGGTTTACCCAAATTTCACCAATATTCTGAATAAAAGTTGGGGTCGGATTGGGGAATACATACATAAATCATGGGCTAGAAATTGAATGTAAATAAATAGAAATATAATTTTTTAAACA
>JAEZAV010000195.1 GCA_023430285.1 Methanobacteriota archaeon
TAATTGCACCCGATGGACATTCCTTAACGCAGAGTCTGCAGTTGGTACATTTATCTTTGTCCCAGGTGATGACCCTCAATTTAAGCCTGTCAGTTATATTTTCTATTATGTCATCTATGAGCTCATCATCATCCAATATTTCTCTGGCTTCTTCAATGAGTTCAACTGCGGAAATATCAAAGCTGTAAACATCAGAACCCTCAATTTCTTTGATTTTGTTCTGTTCTGCTTCAATTTTAGCTTCTAAACCATCTACAACAAGGTTTATAATTTCCTTCTGTTCTTCAACATGTGAAATGTGAATTCCTTTAATTGCACCCTTAACTGGACATGTTTTAAGACATTCACCGCAGGATATGCATTTTGATTGGTCGATTACTATCTTGTTATCTTCTTCTACAATGGCATCTCCGACCTTACAAGTTTTCATACATTTTTTGCATCTTATGCATAGGTAATCGTCTATTACAAACTTTTTATCCACTGGAAGAATGGTGAAATCTTCCCTTATTAAATGATTTTCACCACATGTAAGGGTCTTGGGATCTGTTGGACAAACTTCAGCACAAAATCCGCACCTAATACATCCCCTGTTGTTTATCACAGGATATGTAAAACCATCTTCATGCTCACTATCTTCATCTCTAACCAGTTTAATAGCCATGGGTGCTGGACAGGCAGCTGTACACGCACCACAAGCTATGCAGTACTCTTTATGTACCTCTGGAAAGTTTCTAAACCTGTCTGGTGCATCCATTATTTCTTTGTCACTCTTGGCAGCTGCAAAATTTTCAGCCCAAGACTTCCTTGCAAATTCATATAGATACCATATAACCGAAGACATTTTACATCATCCTTTTAATTTGGAATTTATGTTGTGGACACCGTGAAAATCAAGAACACGTCCTGATTCATCCAGTATAGTAACTCTTTCTGCACATGCAATACATGGATCACTTGTTGCATAAGTGGCAACCGCATCTGCAACTGTTGCAACATCGCTCAACATGTACTTGGCACAAGCATCGATGTTCATTATACTCGGTGTTCTGATGGAAATATTTTTAATGAGGTTTCCATTGGTTTCAATAGAATATGTAACCTCACCACGTGGAGCTTCATTCCTCCATTCTGCTACTCCTGCAGGAATATCAATCTTTTTACGAACATCCCCCTCGGGAATGTTGTTTATAACTTGTTTAATAAGACTTATAGATTCCCAAACTTCATCAAATCTGTTCATTGTTCGTGCGAAATTATCTCCTTCTTTTCTCCACACAACGTTCCAGTCGAAGTTATCCTTGTATGTATGATGCTGTTCTCTCACATCATGTTCAAGACCTGAAGCACGTCCTATTGGGCCAACTGCCCTTGCCATTAGGGCTTCTTCCCTAGTCATAACTCCCACATCCTTGGATCTGAGTCCAGCAACTAAGGGTCCGTCTTCGTAGATCTCTACGTACCTTCCATAATCAGCTTCGAGTTTGTTCATTATCTCCATGATCTGATCCATGTGGGTTTGTTTGATGTCCATCTTAACACCACCAACCACGTTCCATCCCATGTTTACTCTGTTTCCTGTTAACAGTTCGATGGCATCCATCACTGGCTCTCGAAGTGCTAACATATACATGAATAATGTTTCATGCTCCACTGCCTTGAAGTAAGTGGAGTTTGCAAGTAAATGACTCTGAATCCTGTCTAATTCATTGGTCAAAACCCGGAGGTACTGTGCCCTTAAGGGAGCATATTCTCCTGCAATTTTTTCAAAGGTTTCTGCAAATGTTTGTGTGTGTATGTAGGAGCAAATTCCGCAAACCCTTTCAGATAAGAAAATACCTTTCTGCCAGGTTTTACCCTGCATAATCCTTTCAATACCCCTATGAATGTAACCATAATCTATTTCTGCACTTAAAACTTTTTCTCCACGAGTTTTAAGTTTTAAACGTAATGGTTCCTTTAGACCGGGATGTACTGGTCCTATTGGAAGTATCATAATTTTTGCCTCCCTCTAGCTGCTATTGCATCTGGCCCTACAGCCAATATTGCTGCTAATATTTCTGTTGGACGTGGAGGACATCCAGAGACTTCTGCATCCACAGGTATATAGTCAGATACCGGTGCATTTACGCTTGATCCTTCTTGATTAAATACATCTCCAGTAAGTGGACAGTTACCTATAGCAACCACCACTTTAGGTTCCGGTGTCTTGGCATATATTTTCTGAAGCTTGTCCTTCCACTGCTCTGCTAAGGCTCCTGTTATTAGAAGCACGTCTGCTTCCCTTGGATTGTTGTGAACATATATACCATACTGTTCAAGATCGTACCTTGGGGATAAAAGTGCAACAACTTCTATATCACAACCGTTGCAGCCCCCTGTATTTACGAGACAAACATGTATGGAGCTCTTCCGAATTATGTCTTTAAGACCATCTAACATTTAGTTTACCTCTATTATTTGAGGAGATATTCGAGCAAATCTGCCCTACCATCCTCTATAGCTTCTTTGTAATTTTTATTATTTTCAAGCACGTTGTATGCTATTTTATCTCGAATATTTTTTGCTTCCTCTTTTGTGAGAATGTTCATGACATCGCATAACCAACAGAGTCTGAGATCTGCATGAATTCTTTCTTTAAGACATCTCAACTTTGAAGATTCATAACGAGGATTAATAGCTTGTAAACTGGACATATCCAATCTTTTCATGAGAATTTCTTCCAGTTCTTCGGGTGAGATTTCAAGTTCCTTAGAAAATGGAACAACAACATCCTCATGCCATTTGTAACTGGCTAAGATCCTTTTTTTCATGGTTATGTAAAGCTCTTCATTTTCTGCTTCTGTATTAGGTTTGTAAGAATTCATATTAGCACCGTTCCTACCCATATCAGAGCTGAAATAGCAAATCCAATCACTGTTTCGTATCTACCATATCCGGGCCTCATTCCAAGAACCATTGCAATTAAAAAGATTCCCACAGTGATGGTTATAACTGGTGAAACCAAAGCTGAAATCAGCTGACTATTTATTGCAAGTACCCAACCAACAATTGCCAGTATGAGTGCTACCACGTCAATATTTTTGGTTACAAAGGGAGCTGTATATTTTTTGTAGCTCAGCACAAGTCCCGTTGCTGATCCTATGATGAATGAAAGTATGTATATTAAGTAGCTTATGTTGTTCATTTAATACACCAGTTAATTTATTTTTTTATACAGGTTTGTAAAGGTATATGAATGATACTATGAATCCCATCAATACCAAGACCATGGCAATGTTTTCAAGGTTTTCTGAGAGATGAATGTACCTTTTTTTGTACTGAAGTCCTGCCAGGATCATAATAACAAAAACTGCCACTGTCAAGGGCAGAACAACGATCCATTGTTGGAATGCTGCCAGTCCACTGGCAATAACAGCTCCAGAAGCAGCTAATGCCATTAGGAACAGCACATCTTTTTCTTGTTCATCCATTTTTTATCCTCTATTTTTTTGTGAATAATAATTCATTGAATTTCATTTTTTTTATTTAGTGATGTAAAATTTTAGATCATGAGCAAAGCAAATGAACCCACTATACCAATGAATGCAAAGGTCACTTGCATCATAATGGAATGATTTGGATTGAGTAAAGGCGTTGTTGCGTTTATAAACGCTATAATTGAAGACAATACAATCATTCCAATCAAGTATACGGGTATACTTATAGGTCCCAAGAATACTGTTAGGAATACCCATAGTAACATGTACCAGGCTATAGACTCTGACATCATCAAGTAACCTCTTAAAAGGCCGAAATGTTCTGTTTCGTATCCTGAAACAATGTCTTTACCCTTGGTTATTGCAAATGGAGAGTAAGGTGCTTTGGACATTATTAGTATGAAGAACATGAGTGCTGCAAGTGGAATTGCAAAGAGTAAAGGGCCGTGTACAGCTTGGTAATTTATCAAGTCTGTGATGTTCATTGTACCTGTTTTAAAGTAGATTATTATTAAAACAGCAAATAATGGAATTTCTGCGGCAGCAGAATAAACCGCTCTTACACAGCTTAATTTTCCGTATGGGGATCCTGATGAAGATCCTGCATTGTGTTCAACAATTTTGTGAACTGCGTAAATACCGAATATTAAAAGGAGTGAACCTCCGGTTACTGGACCTACTATGACTGCTGCAACCCATATCATGCTCAACATGGCTGTTATTGCGATATAAAAGGGCATTGCTGCAGTGTATGGAAACGCAGATTCTTTAAAGAAGAATTTGAGTGTGTGCAGTATATGTTGAATTATTGGAGGTCCGGGTCTTCCTTGGATTCTTGCCATTATCTTACGCTGAAGTCCGAAAAGTAAACTACCTATTAAAAATGCTATGATAACATTTATCAAGATATTAGTCATCAAATTCATTCGAT
>JAEZAV010000017.1 GCA_023430285.1 Methanobacteriota archaeon
GGTTAAAAAACCATTGCATAAAAATTCTATGCTTTACTTGACCCGTTCTTTGGCTTTAAATCGTGAAGCAGCTGATATTGTTAAAAGTGTCAAAAGTCCGTCCATACCCATGGACCTGATGGTTTCATTGGATTCCAACATGGCTGTAAAAATCGAAGGGAGTTTTCAAGGATTGGACGGTCATAAACACTGTTTAACAGTAATTTCAGATTTTAAAATGGAAAATGCCATTAATAAGCCATTAACTACTGACAAAATCATTGATCAACTCAATAAAACTGGAAAAACTAATTTTGTGATTGGAAAATTAGATATTGATGTTCCTGAAACCCTTTTCACACCCATAAGCAATCTTAACAAAGTTCGCAGAGATTTTTTTGAAACTGCAGAAACTGAATTAACGAAAACATTCAAACCAGGGAAAAATGAGGTTTCGAAGGTTAAAAATAGGATTAAAGAGAACATTAACATATTAAAATCCACAAGGTCACCCCCTGAATTTGTGTCAAACCATTCTTGTGTGCTTGGAGCATACTTAGATTCTTTAGACGGTTTGAAGGGTGCATTGGAAGGTGAAGTTAAAAGAGTGTACTTCGAGCCTGTTGTTGGTAATAATTTGGTGAACTGCACTTTAAAATCATCCAAATTTTCAGAAGATGAAAAAACCAGAATATCCTCCCAATTACTGCATGCCACTAAACTCTGCCAAGAATTTGGAGCTGAATTTATTTGGAAGTGGCCTCAAATAACCCATGATAGTTTAATTCATAATTTCTTAGAAATTCTTGGATCCCTTCCTGAAATCACTGAAGTCATGGTTGATGGTAATGGTGCGGGTGAAGCGTTACATTCTATTGATGGAGTTAGTTTGTCCTGTTCCGGAGGCTTTAATGTGTGGAACAAAGAAACTTTAACTACTCTTTCTAGAAAATATGGTGTGATTACAGTTTCTCCAGAACTTTCAAGGGAAGATCTGAAAAATCTTGTAGTGGGATCCCGTGTTAAGGGTATTGAAAATCCCATCGATATGGTTGTACAGGGAAATTTGGATGCACTAATATCTCGAGACTGTCTCATGGAAGTAGCCTCTGAAAATTTACCTAAAGATAAGGATTTTTGGGGCATTGAAGATGAAAAAAACCATATTTTTCCGGTTAAAATTGATTTAAATGGAAATACACATATTCTTAATTCTGTTGAGCTTTGTTTGATTGATCACGTCAAAGAATTGGTAGATATTGGAGTCAGTGGTTTGGTAATGGACATGAGAACTAAGGGATACAAATATTCTAAGGAGATGAGTTTAGTGTACAGTGCCCATCTGAATCATGTTTTATCTAAAAACGATTCTAAAAAAATGCTTAAACAATATAAATCCCAAATAAAAGCTATTTCCACCGGAGGCATTACAACTGGAAACTATTTGAAGGGAGTTAAAGATGTTCAATAACTGTTTCAGTTTCTTCAGAGATATTTATATCTAATTAAATGACATAGAAGGGATCGACTAAAAAAAATAATTGGGGTTTGGGGTATATTAACAGTGGTGATATTATGAGGGTGTTCAATCTCTTGAGAACCAGAATTGAGGAGATGGAAGATAACGGTGATGTTGAAGGATTAATACATGCTTTGAATGATGATTCTGAAAATGTTCGCAGAGAAGCTGTTTTAGCTTTAGAAAGGATAGGGGATGTTAGAGCAACAGAACCATTGATACAAAAACTCCAAGATCCTGATAAGACAATTCAGGAAGAAGCTATCACAGCCCTTGGAAGAATACAAGACAAAAAAGCCGTACCAGTCCTCATACAAACACTCAACAATAAATTTATAGGTATAAGGTGGCGTGCTGCAGAGGCCTTGGGAAAAATTGGTGATCCCCTGGCAACAGAACCATTGATACAAAAACTCCAAGATCCTGATAAGACAATTCAGGAAGAAGCTATCACAGCCCTTGGAAGAATACAAGACAAAAAAGCAGTTCCAGCCCTAATACAGACACTAAACAATCCTAACAGCAGCATAAGAGCCCGTGCCATCGAAGCCTTGGGAAAAATCGGAGACCCTCAAGCAACAGAACCCATTATTCTGACTTTGCATGATAAGGAAAAAATAATACAAGAAGTTGCAATTACAGCCCTTGGAAGAATCGCAGTGGATCCACTCGTCCAAGACTTAAAAAGTGATGATCAAAAACTCAGGGAAAATGCCATATTATCACTGAATCGTTTGAGAGAGTTTAAAGTATCTGAACCTGAAATAAAAGCTGAAGTCAAGGATGTTGATTCAAATGAGGAATTGGTGGACAGGATAGTTGATGAAGCTGTTTTAAAGGAAAAATCAAATTTCAAGACAAAATCTATGGAACTCAAATCCAGTGGTTTTTATGTTTACTTGGAAAATTTTGTGAAAAATTCTCGTTACAACTATTTGGATGGTTTCAACAACAGATCAAGATACGATTATGAATTTGTTGATATAAAAAAGCTCAGAAATCTCTTGGAAGATAAGGGAATAAACTTCACTGAAGAAGAGGTTACTTGGCTTATTCAAGCGGAAATTGAGAATCAAGAGTATCTAGAATTTGAAGCACAAGTAATGGCCAGAAACCCCGAAAACTTGAAACAATACATAGAAACCCTGATCAAAATATATCCAGAACCCCGAGATCATTTGGGAGATCTAGAAAAACTATTGAAACAAGAAAACATCAAACACCAAAACCTAAAACAAGAAATCGAAAAAACACAAAAACAAATGGAAATAACAGAATTCGAAAACAAACTACTGGCCAAAGAAGCCATGGTTAGAGATAAAAACAATTCTCCAACCATACTGCAGGAATTTAGGAAGAAAGAACTCGAAAAAAACAAACTTCAAATGATCAACACAGGCAAGTATGAGTACATAGAGAAATTTGTGGATAAATCCCGTAGCCACTACGAATTTGGAGATATCATTAACTTCAAAAGTTTACTTGAATACAGGGGCATGAACTTTTCCGATGCCGATCTACTTTGGCTTATTCAAAGGGAAATACAGAACCAGGAGTATTTGGAGTTTGAATCAAAAATTATGGCCCAAAAACCCGAAAATCTAAACCAGTACATAGAAACCCTGATCAAAATATATCCAGAACCCCTGGAACATATGGATGGTCTGGCTAGGCTCTTGAAACAAGAAAACATCAAACACCAAAACCTAAAACAAGAAATCGAAAAAACACAAAAACAAATGGAAATAACAGAATTCGAAAACAAACTTATGGATAAAAATGTGGAGGAATCTAT
>JAEZAV010000020.1 GCA_023430285.1 Methanobacteriota archaeon
ATAATACCATCAACAATAACATTAAAAAGAAACTGATAAGTTTATCAATAGTATTGATTAAAAAAGTTTACATATCTAAAAATAGATACGATTATGATAATGTAGATGCTATATTAAATAATCTTAAATTTGAATGAATTTTGTTGATCTCTTTTAGATTTATAAATATTCAGAATCCGATCGTGATTCGTAAAATGGATATTGGAGGAAAAAATTATGTCAAAGAAGGTAGTGGAAGTTAAAACCTTAAAAGTTGGTAAATATGTTATAATAAATGATGAAGCATCGAAAATTACAAGTATTTCAACATCATCACCTGGAAAACACGGTGCAGCTAAGGCAAGAGTTGAAGCAGTTGGAATTTTTGACAATCAGAAAAGAACATTTGTCAAACCTGTGGATGCTAAATGTGATGTTCCAATGATTGACAAACGTTTAGGTCAAGTACTTGCTTTAATGGGCGGAGATGTGCAGTTAATGGACATGGAAACCTACGAAACCTTTGAAATAGAGATTCCTGAAGAATTAAAGGGCAAACTCAACGAAGGTGCCGAAGTAGATTACATAGTTGCAATGGGCAACAAAAAGGTAATGAGGATTAAAAGCGGATAAGATTGGATTATGGTTTATCCATATCCAACAATTTTAAATTTTATGAACTTATTTTTAATTCTAAATTATAATGGGTCGGTTTAAATGTTTTTACACACAGAAAATGTTTTAAAATTTGCATTTTCAAATGAAACAAATGATCCATATGAAACATCTGAATCATTGAAGTTTGGGATTTTAGGAGTCCCCTTTGATGGCACCACCAGCTACTTACCTGGTGCCAGGTTTGGACCTAGGACTGTTAGGGAAGCATCGTACAACTTTGAAGCCTACAACTTTCAGCTGAAAAAAACTGTTCCCACAGGGGTGCTGGATCTTGGAGATATAGAAGTGGTGCATGGAAACATCAAAAAAACATGTTCCAAACTAAAATCAACCATTGACGATGTTTTAACCCAAAAAATTATCCCAATATCCATTGGTGGAGATCACAGCATAAGTTTCTGTATAATCAATGCCTTAACCCAAGCTTTGGGAGAGAATAAACTCACTGTAATCCATTTTGATGCCCATATGGATCTGCGTGAAGAGTACGAGGGCGAAAAATATTCACATGCAACTGTGATGAAAAGGATACTGGATCTAAACCCACTCCAAATTATTCAGATTGGAGTGAGATCAGCAGCCGAAGAAGAGGCAAACCTGTCAGATGAAAGGTTAACCAGTTTCAGTTCCCATCAAGTGTGTGAAGAGATTGAAAGCATTATAAATTGTCTAAAAAACATTTCAGGTCCAATATACATTAGTTTTGATATTGATGTCCTCGACCCTGCATATGCTCCCTCAACTGGAACTCCATGTCCCTGTGGATTGGATCCCATGCAGATAGAAAAACTAATACTTAGTCTTGAATCGAAGGAATTAGTTGGAATGGACCTTGTTGAAGTTGCTTCCACAGAAATTGGCGACTCAACTGCCATGAATGCTGCTAAAATTATTTTTGATTTTTTGTGTCTGCGCTGATAAATTAAATTATTCCAATAATTACTTCTATTTATAAATTTATCAAGTAAATTAAACTACAAAAACAGAAATTTTATCTGAAAACAAAATTAGATAAATAATCTTCAAGTGGTGGATGGGTTTATGACCCTGCTGCCATTAAAGCTAAACATAAAACTCACTATAAATAGTTTATCAAAATTTTTAAAGGTGGATAACATGTACAATAGAGAAGTAAAACTTTCAGGCCATATAATTGATTCCTTAATACTCCCTAAGGCTCTTGACAGGATTCTGGACATGGGTGGTGATTTCAAATTTATAGAGTTCACAGTGGGAAAACTCAAGGGAGATATCAGCCATGCCAAGTTGCTTGTTGAGGCATCGAATGAAACCTTGCTCGGAGAAATATTAGATGAACTCTCCGAAATAGGGGCTGTTGTTGTTGAATTGAAGGATGTTGAACTGCTTGTTTCTGAGAAGGATAAAACTCTTCCTGCAGATTTTTATTCAACAACCCACCATCCTACTGAAATTCACTACAATGGAAAGTGGATAACTGTTGAAGATATTGAAATGGATTGCATGATAGTTGTTGATAAAACAGCTGAAAGGGCCCTCTGCAGACCAATCGGCCAAATCAACAAGGGAGACCTCATCGTTGTTGGGAGGGATGGAATAAAAGTAATGCCTCCAGAACGTCCAAGGGGTAAGCAGGGAGTATTTGAATTCATGTCAAGCGAAGCTTCCTCAGAAAAACCCATAGAGTCTATCATAAAAAAAATAGCTTCGGAAATAAAAGAAATCAAAAAACGCGGCGGAAAAATTGCTGTTGTTTCAGGGCCTGCAGTGGTTCATACCGGTTCAGGGCCAATACTGGCCTCAATGATAAAGGAAGGTATTGTTGACATTATATTTGCTGGAAATGCCCTCGCAACCCATGATATAGAAAGTGCACTGTATGGAACTTCTCTAGGTACTTGTGTAAAAACTGGTGAAGCAGTTCGAAGGGGACATAGACACCACATATATGCCATAAACGAAATTAACAAAGCAGGATCCATCAAAGAAGCAATTGATAAAGGTGTTCTTAAAAAGGGAATAATGTA
>JAEZAV010000050.1 GCA_023430285.1 Methanobacteriota archaeon
TGGTAGGGGAGATATTAAATGCATTCCTGTTTCTGTCTGCCACCACGTGTCCATGATGGGTGCCTTTTCCTTTCCAACGTTTTTGTAAAACCACATCCATGCCTCGGGGTTTATGGGTTCTCCCACAGTTCCCAATATTCTCAACGATGACAGGTTGTATATGTTCGGGTACTTGTTCCCAAATCTCATAAGGTGTCTTATGGCTGTTGGTGCTGTGTAAAATTTGGTCACTCCGTGCTTTTCGATTATTTTCCACCAGGCCCCAGGGTCAGGGTAGTCCGGTGCTCCCTCGTAGACTACGGTAGTTGTTCCCAGGAGTAGTGGTCCATATATAACGTAGCTGTGACCTGTGATCCATCCAATGTCTCCTGTACACCACCAGAGATCATCCTTTTGTATGTCGAAGATATTTTTGAGGGTTGTTGCAACACCCACCATGTAACCACCAGTTGTGTGTAGAACTCCCTTGGGTTTTCCTGTACTTCCTGAGGTGTAGAGTATGAACAACGGATCTTCTGCATCCATCCATTCGGGTTCGCATTCTGCGGGTTCTCCCTCTAAAAATCTGTCGTAGAATATTTCTCTTCCACTCAAGTCCGATACATCTATTTCGTTTCCTGTGTGTTGCAGGACAATGACTGTTTCGATTGTGGGGCACTGGAGAAGTGCTTCGTCACTTATTTTTTTGAGGTTTATTATTTTTCCTCGCCTGTAGGTTCCATCTGCTGTTATGAGTATTTTAGCGTTTGCATCATTCATTCTCTCCACAAATGCACCTACACTTAATCCTGAGTACACAACACTGTGAACAGCCCCTATCTTTGCACATGCCAACATGGATATTAGAAGTTCGGGACACATTGGAAGGTACATGGATACTGTGTCTCCCCTTTTAACTCCCAGGTTTTTTAGGCCGTTTGCCATTTTGTTTACCTGTCGGTAGAGCTCGTAGTAGGTGAGTTTTTCTTCGTCACCCCTTTCATTTATGTACAATATGGCAACTTGATTTCTTTTTTCAGTGTATATCCACCTGTCTACTGCGTTGTATGTGAGATTTATCTTTCCGTTTACGTACCATTGGTAGAATGGTTTTTTTGTTTCGTCGAGTACTTTATCCCATTTCTCGAACCATTCTAATTCTTCTGCTTTTTCTTCCCAGTAAGCCTCGAAGTTTTTTCCCTTCTCAATCTCATTTTCCCAATTTTTTACGTGGGCCCGTTCCACAGTTTCAACATCGGGTTTGAAAATTCTTTTCTCTTCTAGAAGAACGGTTGTATCACGTTTCATTTTTTTCCACCTTTATTCTGCTTGTTACACCCTCTACTACTGAATAAGTTCTTCAAGCTATAAATATTTTCCTATGATTAATCATGATAAATTATTTTTTGGTAAAAAAATCAAGAAAGAAAGTTATTTTCGTTTAAATTCTTGAACAGCTTGGTTGTATCCTGTTTTGTAACCACATCTGTACCCTTCAGCATAAATTGAAGCATCTCCATCACCTAAATGTCCAGGTTCTTGGGTTTGTGCAGGTATGCCTTTGCATTCAACACCTATCACAGCTTCCATTGAAGGTTTGGGATCGGAAATCGATATTACACTGACACAGCTCGCCTTTCCAGAGTAGCTTTTGCTGCTTGGATTGGTGTAGTGGTCAAATTTCCTATTTTCGGTGTTGCCAGGGTAGGCGTCTCCAGGATCACCCTCCCACTCAGTTTCAGTAATTGGAGGTTTTTCATCTGGTTTGATCCTTGTCTCAAGATCGTTCAATCCATCTGCCTGTTTGAGTGTCAAGAAAAAATTTTCAGGATCGTTGTTTGGAAAGTGTCCAACTGACTTGGACTCATTAACATGCCATATTAACAATCCAGAACCAGGTAGGGCTGAATCAAAACCTGTTTTTTGACGATTTTCAACCAGGAAATATTCTTCACCCTCACTGTTTTCAATATCTATTCTGTATATGGTTTGGGGACTTTCTGGTTCGTTGGGGATGGTATAGTTATTGAGCTTTCCAGTCACAACTGTGGGCTTGGCCCATCCAAGGTGGATCTTACACCATGGATTTAAATGAGAGGGACTCTTTCCATCCCCATTCCTGTCTCCAAGGGCCATCAAACACCACCTACCAACAACTGTGGAGGAATGATCAGAAATGTAGAGGTCTGGCAGTCCCAGGTTATGGCCAATTTCATGACAGTAACCCCCGACATCGTCAATTGGAAGTTCATGCATTAAAATATAACTGTCCACAGTTACTCCGGCTTCGAGTTCCACTGGTTCATCAAGCTTTGCATGGTGGGGATAGAGGTTGAAGCAATGTTTAGATTCTGAATTGGTACAGTCTGAGTAGAACTTATCATCCCCACCTATTCCTGCAAACACAACTATGAGGGTGCTCAACTTTCCATTTGCTGCAAACTTGTTGAAATCAACATCACCCTTGGCCTTGTTTAGTACTTCTTTTACAAGCAGTTTGGAGTGGGGTAATGTCCAGGATATGCTGTTTTGGCAGAGATCATCCGAGTAGTAGCAGTAATCATGATCTGCCCTGTACCATCCATGTACCTCGCCATCAATATCAAAGTTTCCTGAAGAAACTTCTTGGTAATACTCCCGCACACTCAGGGGTGGATCGTTTTTTGTGCTGAAAAGTTTTTCTTCAAATTTTTCCCTTGAAATCTCCCTTGGCTTGTCATCAAAGTCAACCAACAACACCAGCACATTTCTTTTTTCTTTGAGTGATTTAGAATTTAGAAGTTCGGATGAAATTGAATTTGATTGTGGAGATCTGCAAACTTCCTCTACTGCAGATTGTTTTGCATCTAAAATGTCATTGAAGGTTTTGTAGGCATTTAAACTCAAACCTCCCTCGGCTTTAAAATTAGCTGGATCTACTCCATCATCAATTAGCTGTTTAGTTACGGCGAGTTTCCTGTAACGTTCAGGATTCTGAAATCTTAATTCAATGTTTTTATGAGATTTTTGAAATTTATATCCATTTAAAGAAATATCCAACAACATCCCACCCCCTATAAATTTATGTTATTGTATTAATTATATATTTTGGTTTAATTCGGTTTATTAGCAATATCGTTGAAAGTTAAACCAACAAATTGATCAAATATTATTACAATGTTACATTCAACAATTGCAGAAAGTATTAATACAACTAGTGAAACATTAATTAATTGGAGGGGATTTATATGGTAGAGAAAAGTGATGCCACTCTAGACGAGGGTACCGATCCATCACTGATCCACTACAACAAGGGATTCGCAGCAGGGAAAAAATCCTTTGTAAAGAAGTTCAAGGATGAAAAATGCGTGGATCAGTATGAAGAAGGCTATAAAACTGGTTTTAAAGAAGGATATAAATCTGCGGTTTCAGATGTTAAGGAAGCTATGGTAAAAAAACAAGACGAAACCGGAGTGGACCCTGGATTCGGAATAAGATGGTGGCCATAAAAGTTTAAATAAGATTTAATAAACTGGAATGGAATAGAACATTGGGTTTAACAGTTTTTTTCTAGCTATTCTATTCTGAATTAAATATTTTAGAAACTGAGCTCATTAAGATCTTAGATGTTCTTTGATCGATGGGAGATCAAAATGAAAAATATATCCCTCAAATTAATTTTATCATTGTTGTTACTTTTTCTTCCACTACTTTTAAGCTGTTCAACTTCCTCTGCAGCAACCAGTGTTTTGTTCGATGAAACAGGACCCTACGAACAGAAAGATTTCACCATTTACAACCTTGGCCCTGTTGGAGAATCGAGTTTTGCGGCTCTGCTTCAGGCCAATGGATTCACCGTTAACAGGACAACACAAACACCCCTAAGCTACAACGAACTGAAAAATTACGATGTATTAATACTCATGGCACCAGCCAGAAACTACACAGACACCGAGATAGCTACCATTCAAGAGTTTGTGAGAAACGGCGGGGGATTGTTGCTGGTGGGTAACGGATGGAACAACGAAGACGGTGGTCAAGATTATGCCTTCAACAAGATTGCAGAAAGTTTTGGCGTGGATTATACATCCACCATCCTGGTTGGAGATTCCCAACAGTACTTCGCATCACAAACTAAGGCCAAAATTACCAATCTAACCCAGAGTCCATTAACATCCAACTTAAACTATTTTTACTATTTCCAAGGTACTTACATGCAGAACACAGGTAATTCAACTGTTTTAGCATATTCCAGTCCCACATCGTATGCAGACAAGGGATTTTTAACGAGTGATGGTTATTCAATGACCAACGAATTGAAGGACGCCAATGAAACATCGGGACCCTTCCCAGTATTTTCCACCATGACCTATGGTAACGGTAAAGTAGTGTTCTTTGGGTCAGTTGGCGACTTCATGAATTCTTGGCTATACAGAAGTAATGGATGGATAATTGGGTTGAACAGTCTGAATTGGCTTTCAAACAAACCAATACCATCAACCTACACACAGGCAGGGTTGTTTTCACCAACAGTTGCAGATATGCCTTCAAAAATAATAGAAACCATTATCATGTTGGTTTTAGTTATACTGGCTGTGATCTTTGCTGCCATCAAATTAGGAAAGCTTGAAAGAACTTACCCTATAAAAACCATAAAAAATCGTACCTTCTACATTTTAACTGGTTTAAATGTAATTTTCACTGTGATTGGAATCATAATTTTTATTCCTATTAACTATCTTCTCCTGGATATTTCAAGCCCGGCCTACGATCCATTTTTGGGATATCTGCTCCTGGTTACTGGGGCCATATACATTGTACTGGCATTCACAAACCTTTACTCCATAATATTCAGGGAGAGAATGAAAACCCGAACCTCTATTTTAAGCATCGGAGTTCTGGTTGTATTCATATTTTTAACTGTCATACTTGGAGATCTGTTCTCATTTTCAAGCATGGAACTTTTCACAGTTGGTGGGGTATTCCTCACAGTCCCATACCTGATCGACCTTTGGTTCATAAGAAACCATGGCCCTGATCTCATAATTGAGGGAAAGGAATTCAACAGGTTGGCAAAGTTATCCATGAAAACACTGCCATACGAGCTACATGGAACCTACAAAGATCCCAGCTTTATTGGGGAGGGAGGTTTTGGAAGGGTTTACAAGGCTGTTCACAACGAGAGGGAAGTGGCACTGAAAATTCCTAAAACCTTCGATAAACGTTCCGAAAAAACCTTCATTTCAGAAGTATCAAACTGGAGCCAGTTGAACCATCCAAACATTGTGAAACTCTACGACTTCAAGATCCTTCCAATTCCATTCATTGAAATGGAGTACTGTGAAGGTTCAATTAAACATGCTAAATTGTCGATACAAGAGTCAATAAATGTTATATACGAAGCAGCTAACGGCTTGGCATATGCACATTCTAAAAACATCATACATGGAGACATTAAAACCTCAAACATACTGATAAAAAATGGGATCTACAAGGTCACAGATTGGGGTTTAAGCAAATTGATGGGCGGAGAATCTGTGACCCTTTCTGGTGCCACACCTCAATACGCAGCTCCAGAACAAATATCCAACCAGTATGGGAAGGCAGATGAAAGAACGGATATATACCAACTTGGAACAGTATTTTACGAATTGGTAACAGGAAATTTACCATTTGATGGAGAGATTGCAGCTGTTTACGGTTCAATTTTAAACACAGTTCCTAAATTACCATCTGAAATAGATTCCTCTGCAAAATTTGTTGAACCCATCATAATGAAGTGTTTGAGCAAGAATAAAGAGGAAAGATTCGCTTCTATGAACGAGCTTATTCATGAACTGGAAGAAAATTACGATCCAGAAAAATTTGATGAAAAAACCGTTATGTTTAAAGAAGACAAATAACCCCCGGGATGTGCTTCAAATTGAATAAAATCTGGATAGTGGCCATTGGTGGAATTTTTGTTGCCATCCTTCTTCTGTCCATTCTTTATATAAACTCAGACTTTGA
This sequence comes from Methanobacteriota archaeon, assembly GCA_023430285.1. Classification (GTDB taxonomy): domain Archaea; phylum Methanobacteriota; class Methanobacteria; order Methanobacteriales; family Methanobacteriaceae; genus Methanobacterium_B. The sequence goes on from JAEZAV010000050.1 coordinate 5,968, forward strand.
TAGATCCCTTATACAGTCTGTAAAGGAAGGAAAATCCTCGAGTTCCTTGATTCCAATCATAAATCAAGAACAGTACAAAGAGAAGGAAAATGCAATGAAACATCTAAACTCAAAGATCTACGACATGGCAAACTGGAACAAAACAGGGGTAGATCCTGCAAAGGATGAACAGATGGATGTTGGATTTTACTATCAGCAAGTACAGTCCATTGATAATTGTGCCAATATTAGAAGGAGTTATGTTAACGGAACCATATCTGAATCCCAGTTCTTAGAGAAGATCCAGGTATACAAATTCATGTTGAATTGAAACCAGAATATAATGGATTTCTGTTGTGAAGGTTGTGAAAGAAAATGGAAATCATGGCATTGACAGGTGGTGTTCCTGGAGTTGACTGCGGAGGGTTCTGTGAGTTCTGCTACTTCAAAACTGTTTACCGAGACAAGGACCCTGTGGTGGGATGTAAAAATTGTAGGCCTGAAAAGTCGGGGTGTAGCTACTGCCAAGGAATTTTACAACTACCTGAAATGAAATTTAAACCTCTTAATGAAGTTATAACAAAGTTGAGGCGTGAACTACTATTAATGGAACTGGCAGATCAGTTGGATGATGAGGTTGTGGTTAACATTGGTAGTTGGGCAGATATTCTATTTTATCCCCACCTAAACCAACTAATATCCATTTTAAAAAATCAGGATTTTAATGTTCATCTGGGTTACACCAGTGGTAAAGGTATTGAATCTGAAACAGATGCCGGGCAACTGCTAAATACAGGTATGGATGAAATTAGTTTTTCAGTTTTTTCAACTGACCCTAAAATGAGAAGAAAATGGATGCAAGACAGAACACCCGAAGCATCAATATCCGCGCTGAAACTATTTTGCGAAAACATAGATGTAAATGCATCCATCGTGGTAATTCCAGGGGTCGTAACAGAAGATGAACTCTTCAAAACATGTGCAGATCTTGAAGATTGGGGAGTGAAGTCCTTGGTCCTGAGTAGATTTGCCAACTTACCCCACCAAGGACTGATACTAAATAAAAAGCCAGTTATAGATGGAGTCATACCTGATCCATTCGAAAAATTTTGTGATCTGGTTGAAACCATGAACCAGGAATTCAACTTCACTGTCTACGGTTCACCTGCTTACCATCCTGACAAAGGAATACCCTACCTACTTTCAAAGCCCAAAAATCAGAAATATTTAAGAAAACTCAACACCATCCAAAGAGATGCCACCATAGTTACAAGTTCTCTCTCAGAGGGATACCTAAAAAAGATAGTTGAAGCTGTTGATGCAGACCATCGTGTCAATGTGGTTTCGGTTAATAAGGAAATTGCTGACCTCATTACCATGGAAGATATTGAATCTCTCGATCTAAAACATGTTAAGGACAGGGTTGTGCTTCCAAGAGGTGCCCTTGTTCATGATGAAAAGGCCAAAAAATATTTCAAAACTGATGGCAGGGTCAGAAATGTTCTTAGAGGTCCCATGCTTCTTTTTGCCCCATGTCCAGATTGGGAGCTGGATGAAGAGAGACTCATAGAATTTGAATGTAACTCATTCAACAGCTTAATAAACACAATAAACAGTCAATAGACCCATTAAGTTGGGAGTGTAACGATATTTATTCTTGGTTTGCTGTGCATGAGAACATGATCATCGATCCGTTGATTCTGTAGAGAAAGTTTTCGAATCCATTTTGTTTGAGTAAATTTTCAATTTCCCCCACTTCAAAGAAGTGAATATCCAAATTTTCCAGATATTCTTGGCCTTCCTGTTCCTTCCAAACACCTTCCTTTACATAGGTCATAACAGCAAAGGTACCAAAGTCCTTAATTACCCTTCTAATTTCTGCGAGTGTCGCACCAATATCACCGAAAAGTTGCATCGCACCTATACATGATACTCCATGAAACTGGCCATCATGGAAGGGTAGCATTTTAGCATCGGCACGTGCCAATGTCACATTATCCAAATTTTCCTCTTTAAGATTTAATCTTGCTTGTTTTAGCATTTCCATGGATAAATCCACTGCCCACACATGAGAAGCTTCCATTGAAAGGCTTCGGGTGTACATTCCTGTACCACATGCAATGTCGAGTATTGACTGGTGCTTGGGTTTGAGTATGTTGTTTAAACCATCCTGAATGCCTTGGTTTATCATGGGCACCACCAAATCCTCGGGCTGTGTAGCTAAACCTCCAAAAAATTTGTAAATTCTAGACAGGTAATTCACTGATTCGTACTGTTCTGGTACGTCATCAAAATAAGCATCCATTTCCCTAGTTCTACCATTGTCAACCAAAAAATCTGGTATGTCATCTAGTAGGTTGAAGGTGTTTCCACAGCTACATTTAAACAGTTCACCACGGAACTCTAACTTTTGTTTACATAAAGGACAAGAAAAATCGTCGTAGTTCATCATGAAACAACCATTTTCTAGGGATTATTTTTTTAGATATTTTCCCTTTGTATGTTGGTGTGGCCATGTTGTTATAAACAATTATCTAAAGTAGTGCTTTAAAAATTAGAATTTGAATTTAGAAAAAAAAATAGAAAAAAGTGGGTTTAAAAACCCTAATTACATCATTGGAGGCATACCGCCAGGCATTCCACCCATACCTTCCATTCCACCCATATCAGGTTCTCTTGGAGTTGTGGATGCAATTACA
>JAEZAV010000069.1 GCA_023430285.1 Methanobacteriota archaeon
GAGGTTATTACAAATGAGTACCATTTCATTAAATAATAATGCAGATGAGAAAGCCCTTAAAATTGGTGTTTTTCTTTGTCGCTGTGGTGGAAACATATCAGACACAGTTGACATGGACCGGCTTAAAAAATCTGTTGATGCAGAAGTAATAGAAGAATTTGAAAATCTCTGTTCAATAAATGGACGAAAGATTATAAGGGACAACATAATCGAAAAGGAACTAGACAGGGTTGTGGTAGCTGCTTGTTCACCCATTACCCATGGAAAAATATTTCAAAACTACGTAACTCCACTGAATCCATACCTCCTTGAAATGGCAAACATAAGGGAACAGTGCTCATGGGTTAACCCGGATAAAGACTCTGCAACCGACAAAGCCATATCAATTTTACAGTCTGCAATTGAAAAGGTTAAACATTCCATCGCACTGGAACCAATTATCAGGAAAACACCTAAGAGTACCGCAGTAATTGGTGGAGGCATATCTGGAATAAGTGCAGCTCTTTCACTTGCAAGACAAGGAATAAGAACCTGTTTAATAGAAAAAGAACCTACCATAGGTGGGGCAATGGTAAAGGTGGGTAAACTTTTCTCACCAGAGAAATTGGCAGAAGAATGTGCCATGTGCCTACTAAATCCCCTTGTAAACGAAGCTGTTGAACATGGTAACATCAATATCATGACCAATTCCACCCTCAAATCTGCAGATAGAAGGTCTGGTAATTTTAACCTGCTAGTGGAACAAAAGCCCAGCTACGTTATTAAGGGTAAATGTATAAGCTGTGGTAACTGTGCAGAGGTCTGTCCTGTGGAAGTTAGTGATTCCTGGAATGAGGACATGACCACCAGAAAAGCAATTTTCAAACCATTTCCACAAGCTGTTCCAGATGTTTACACCATCGATCATGAGAACTGTAAAAAGTGCGGTAAATGTCAGGATGTTTGTAGAATGAATGCTATAGACCTTGATATGGAAACTGAGGTCGTACCCATCACTGTAGGTTCTGTGGTGATAGCAACAGGTCATAAAACATTTGATATGGATAAAAGACCAGAGTATGCGTATAACAGGCACGAAGATATCATCACCCAGATGGAACTTGCAAGGTTAATGGGTGTCAATGGACCAACCAAGGGAAAGCTTTTAAAACCGTCCAATGGGAAAGTTCCAGAAAGGGTTGTTATGATACAGTGTGTTGGTTCTAGAGATGAGAAACCCGGCGGTAGAAAGTACTGTTCTAAAGTCTGTTGCATGGTAGCAATCAAACATGCCAATGTAATTAAACAACACTACCCAGATACCGATGTTATCATCTGTTACACAGATATGAGAACACCAGGAATGTATGAGAAGTACTATAAATTTGCTCAGTCCAACAAGGTCAGACTCATAAGAGGAAGACCAGGAGAGGTAGCAGAGAAAGATGGTATATTCCGTGTTAGAATGGAAGATACCTTTTCAAACGAACCTTTGGAAGTTGAAGCAGATATGGTTGTTCTCTCCACAGCAATGGAACCATCAGAAGGAACTATAGAAGTTTCAAAGGAACTTGATGTGGGTCTAACTGAAGAACTGTTTGTAAAGGAGAAGCATTCCAAGATCAAACCCGTTGCAACTGATGTTGAGGGAATATTTGTTTGTGGAACTGCCCAGGGACCTAAAGATATTACCGACAGCATAGTTCAGGCCAATGCTGCAGCATCTAAGGTATCTGAACTCATACATGGCGGTGTTGAACTTGAGCCATTCATAGCTCGGGTAGATAACAGTAAATGTAATTTATGCCAGAAATGTATTGATATCTGCAGCTTCAAAGCTGCGTTTGTCCAGGAAAATGTTTTAAAAATCGATCCAATTGCATGTAATGGATGTGGAGAATGTATTGCTGAATGTGAAAACAATGCCATCGACATAATTGGACAGACAGATGAACAGCTCTTTGCAATGATAGACGGTATGTTAATAAATAAAAAACCCGATGAAAAACGTATCATTGCATTCTTAGATTCTGTAGGTTATGTTTCAGCAGATAACATAGGTATAAACAAAATAAGTGTACCCAGTTCCATTAGAATTATCAAGGTTCCATACATGAACAGGGTGATGTACAAACACATACTCTATGCCTTTGATAAAGGTGCTGATGGCATTATCATGGGAGAATATCCTTACAGTCCACTTTATAAGAAAACCAAAGAGAAGGTTTTAAAACTTAAACAGGAACTTGCAAACAACGACATTAATCCTGATAAGCTCGAACTTTTCAAGGTTTACATACCCTACTTCAGGGGACTGGCAGATAAATTTAAGAATTTTGACCAACGCATCAAATGTTTAGATTAATAGATCAAATTCTGGTAATTTATCCCTATTTTCTTTTATTTCCCAAATAAAAGGGATGCAACATTAAATAAACATGGAAATGGTTTTTAATCCCAGTTTTTCAAGGAAAAAATAGCTGGTTTTTGATTAATCCATTATAATAAAGATGAAGATCATAGTAGATTTTATAATGAGTACTTAAAATTTTGGAGATGTAAATTTTGGATGAAAAAGAGTTTGAAGCCATGGAAAAGGAGTTCAAAACCAAGGAAATCGAAATTATCATTGGTGACAACATCCTAGATGAGGATATTCTAATTTTTGATGGAAGGAAATATAAAATTGAAGACATGATCTACACCGATGGTAACCTTGAAAAGATCAAAGTAACTCCCATAATGACAGACAAAGAGTTTGCTGATTGGTTAAAATATAAGAGACTGAAATATAAAAGCAAAGTAAAGGGAATTACTAAGTAGATCAGTACCCTAAAAATTTAATTCATTTTCTTATATTTTCTAATAAATTCATATCATACAGGACCTTAGATAGTTCTTATTGTACTCTATTCTACAGATTAAATGTTAATTAAACTGGATCACATAATATGATACAATGGATTTCAGGGATTGTAAATAAAATTTATTTATGGACATGATTTGAATCCGAGTATGAACACAAAGTTTTCAGGCAGATACCCTATGAAGAGTAGGAAAAGAGATTATCTTAAGGATTTTATGGATACTAAACTTGTAAACAAGCTCAGGTTGTACACTGCCATCTTGGTAATCATGACAGTTATTGTGGTTGCAGAGGTTTTAAGATCTAAATTCAGTCCTGAATTGGCTGTTGTAGGATTTATCTCAGGAATGGTTATTGGTATCCTTGTTGCTCGTATGTACAAGTTAAGTTGGGATGAATCTAACAACAATGTGACTGGCACTGTAGATGTTATTGGTGGAATAATTCTCGTCCTTTACTTAACTTACATCTTTACAAGAACTTATTACCTAGAACAGTGGGTTTCAGGAATTCCACTATTTGCATTTATTTTAAGTATGACTGCTGGAACCATGTTTGGAAGAATAATAAACACCAGACACGATGTTTTTAAAATTTTGAAGGCCCTGAAAATAATGTGAACATTTTTCATATATTCAATATTTTACAGAGTTAAACTGAATGTATTATGATTTTTTTACATTTTTATAATAAATTTTTTCATATTTTTTGGTTTTCGATAGAAACAAATTTATAAAGAAAAGTTCTCTGGATATATTATGAAAAAGATAGTGCTAGGTCTCCCAAAGGGGAGTTTAAACAATGTTAATAGGGGTAATACTTATCAGTTATTTGTTGATGCAGGATACGAGGTCAGAGGCTATGAGCCAGGTAACGAATCAAATGAGATCGGGATCATGAACGACCCTGAGATCAAGGGATTTTTAACCAGACCACAAAGCGCTCCTGTAGAACTTAACAGAGAAATATTAGACCTTGCAGTTATAGGTGAAGATTGGGTTCAAGAAGAATCTGTGAACTACAAAGAAAAACTCATAAAAAAGGTTGGGGATTTAGATTACGGTCAAACAAGGCTTATTGTAGGTGTTCCAAAGGAAGCAGAATACAAGGATCTTACAGACTTTTTCAGAAAAAACAAGGACAGAAAAACACCAATACTCTGCTTTACAGAATATCCAAATTTAACCCGCCAATTTTTTGAAAACAACGAAGGATACCAGGAAGTTTTCGGTGAAAGTAAACCATTTGTACAGGTGAGGGGATTAAGAGATGGTGACAACACGATGGTTCAGATCATAAATTCTGATGGTGCAACCGAAGTGTACATAGCCAAGGGAGCAGATCTCATTGTGGACAACACTCAAACCGGGAGCAGTCTAAGAAAGGCCGGTCTTAAAGAGCTTGAAACCATAATGGAATCCAGTGCAGGACTCTATGCAGGACCAAGTTGCACCGGTGAAAAGGAAAAGAAAGCTAAAATGATATTTGATCAGCTTTTTGGTGCAATTAACGCACGAAAGTTCTTCGATGTTAAATTTAATATTTCAACTCTCAAGGTTGATGATATTAAAGAATTTTTACTCGAAAATAAGTACTGTTCTGATGAACCCACAGTTGTTGAAGGTAAAACCTACTCCCAAGTCAATGTCCTCATACCTAAAACTAAATTTCCAGCCATGGTTAAGGGCATTAAAAATTACGGAGCATCTGCAATTGTAAGGGAAAATGTAAAACAGTACATTCAATGAACTTCCCAGAAATTTTTTTTTTGGCAACCTATTGTGCTAGGATATTAAAAAAATAGTTGAAAATGTTCACAGGTACCATATTAAGCCATTATAATAATCTTAAATGGTAAAAATAATTCAAAGGTGTAAAAAATGATCGTTGTAACAGCTAAAATGAAGGTTATACCAGCTTCAAAATATGAATTCATGGTTGAAACGGAGCCATTAATTAAACACACAAGATCTGAGAAGGGATGTATAAGCTACAATTTATATACAGACATTGATGATCCAAACCAAATGGTTATGCTGGAATTTTGGAAGGATATGGATTCTTTAGATGCTCATATGGATACTGCACACTTTAAAAGATTTGGTGAGGCAATTTCGAAGTATTTAACAGGTGAAATTGATATATCCAAGTTCGAAGCCCAAGAACTCTAAATGAAAATTAATAAAATTTTTTTTCCACAAAACATTCCTAGCTTTTTAGATATAAAAAAAGGGGTTGAATTGTTAACAAACTTGGATAATTTCTGTGTTTGTGGTTGCTAATTCTCTAAGTTTAATAATAATGTGCAGGTTCCTTGTGGACTCGGTTGATATACTTCAGTTCAAATATGTCTTCAGGATTTAAATCTGCACTCATGTATCCCAACTTCTTTAGAACAGGTAAAAATTCCATTGTTGAATTAATGTACTCTTCAGGTATCTTGGCACAGTATCGAGGCGATATCTGGTAAGTATTCAATACAAAGTCTTTATCAACAACCCCCATCTCTCCTGCTGCAGTTTGAGCTGCTAGTTCCGGTTCATTTCTTATTAAGTTACATGCTTCCTCATGTGCTTTTATAAAGCTCAGTATAAATTCTTCATCCTCTTTTATTATATCTTCTTGCACCACTATTCCGTAACTTGGGTTGTATGGCCATAGCTTGTTTGGGGGTACGATTATTTTTGTTTTTAGCTGCATGCCTGCAAC
>JAEZAV010000177.1 GCA_023430285.1 Methanobacteriota archaeon
TTTCTGTACAGTATATGCTGGTGCTCAGCATGTAATCCAACAGTTCATCCATGGTTTCAGGTAGTGGTTCGTACATTCCAACATTTTTTTTGTTGTAGCCCTGCATACTGTCTTCCCAGAGCATGTCCCTACTGCAGGCCAGTTCCATTTCACCGCCGTTTAGTACGGAGTTTGAGAACAGCACAGCTTTTATGGGTTCGAGTTTGGAGAAGAGTTGTATGGTTTTTATGAGTTCATGGTGGTTCACATCTACCTGGGTTTGGGCTGCGCTTGTGAACATCCCATACTCTGGCATGTCATGGAAAGATTTTTCGTACTTGTACTTGTTGTAGGTGCACAGATGGTGGTAGAGCATTCTGTACCTTCCGTTGGGTACTGGCAGATGTTTATTGTAGTTTCTGTATGGATTAACTCCAAAGCCTGTGAGGTAGTGATTTTCGGGATTTATTGTTTCTTGTATAAATTTGTAGTAATCCCTGAATCTTTCTTCTACCCTGTGTAGATTTTTTTCCTTTCCGAAGGATATTTCCAGGTTGTTGTAGGAGCAGTCGTAGGTGTATATATCATCTGTTTCAGGATCTTCCAAGGCACATATGTTTCCATCTTCGTCTCTGGCCTTTACATTGAAGTTGAATTGGGTTTTGAATTTCTCTGTTAATTCATGTATGAGTTTAAAATTTACCGGTGCTTTATCGAGGTTTAGGATGGGTAGTTCCAATTCTATTCCCGCATAAACATCTCTTTTTTGCTTGGTAGGTTCGATGTAACGTTGGTATATTAATCTTTTAATATCTTCTTCGTTCATATTCTCCCTCACAGGGGTGGTTCATGACATTTTTTTTAATATTTAGATTTTAAAAGGATTTTATGATAATTTGAAGATATTATTCACTTATATTTCTTAGATGTCACCTTTTAATGGTTTAAATTTGTGAAATAATATTTGAATCAAATTAATGGATTATTATCTCCGGATAATATCCCATCCCCCTCAATTTTGTATCATGTTTTTTGTTCAATAATATAAATTAACGATTGTTATATTTATAAGTTAACTATAGTTATGTTAGGTTGGATAGAACATCGTCTTAAACTCAAACACCACATTCTACTAATAAACCAGACATGTGCCTGGAACAATATGATGATCTAATAAAAAAAAGCCTTTTAAATGCAAATGCAACACCAATCTACCATGTTCATTCACTTTTACCACCCACAAGATTTTTTAGATACACAAATATATTGTTTCTTTTCATCTATCAAAATCCTTAATCACGTCTATTTGACAGAATAAGTATATGTTTGACCTTGTTTATGATACTTTCTCAAATCAAAAAAAATCTGCCACACCATACCCCCATCTTGTGTGGGGTTTGGATCTTGCTCTGGTTCAATGTGGGGATGACGATGGTTCTAAATTATGAAATAAAAAAAAATGCAGGGGAAAAAGTTGGGTTTTTTCACCTTTTTTAGTCGAAGAATCTGTCTAAAAATTTGAATCTGTCTATTGGAATTATTTGTGCCAGTATATCATGATCTTCCCTGTCAAATGTTTTTATTACAAGTATGGCTGCGAAGTAGATGATGATGGCTAGGATTATCTCTAAAAACAGGTTGGTGTGTACTGTGAGTAGGAAGCCTGCCATGACTGCACTTGCCACTATGGGTTTTAGCATGACTGTTTTGATGTTGATGGCGCAAAATGATCTGAGCACGTAGAAGCAGAGGCTGATAACGATGGCCTCTGTAAGCAGGGTGATAACAGCAGCTCCAACGTAGCTGTAGGTGGGTATGACCACTAGGTTTAATGCTATGTTGAAAACCATGGATATGAAGGTTATTTTAAGCAGGGTGTTCTGTCTGTTCATGGCTGGTAGAATGCTTCCGAAGATGTAGTTTAGGAAGGTTATTGGTATGGTCCAGATGAGTATTTGCAGCACGAGGATTGATGGTGTGAAGCTTGCCTTGTAGATGAGTAGTATGATAGGTTCTGCAAGCAGGGTCACACCCACAGCCACAGGTAACGATAGTATGGTGAGGTACTTGAAGGATTTCTGGTAGGTGAACTTCAACGAGTCCTTGCTTGAAACATGGAACTGTGAAAATATTGGGAAAACTGCCGTTGTGAACACCATTGGTATGAACAGGAACACCTCCAGGAGTCTGTAGGATGCACTGTACCAACCCACATCTGTGGTACTTTTAAAGAATGATATGAGCACTATGTCCACCCTGAAGGCTATGAGAGTGAAAACTGATACGATTGACAGGGGCAGTGCTGCAAGCATGGTTATCTTTATGAAGTTCTTGTCCAGGTTCCATTTAGGAAGGGAGTGTTTCCATATGTACACGGTTATGGTGTAGATGAGGCAGACCAAGTTGCTTATGAAGTATAGGAGTGCGAAGATCATGATGTCCATGTGGTAGTAGATTGCAAGCAGCGTTCCAACGAACATCAGCACCCCGTTTATTATGAGGGATATTGATTGGAATTCCATCTCTTCAAAGGCTTGGAAAATAGCGTAGAATGTTCCTGCTATACCGTTTATTATGATGGATCCGCCTATTATGTAGATAACTAGTTTGGTTTCTGTTGGGTAGTTCACTATGTTCACGAATAACGCCAGCATTACAAAGGTTAGTACTGCTAGGCCCAGTCTTAAAAATGATGTGTTTGAGAGGTACTTGTCCTTTAAAGTTTTGTTTCTGGCTACTTCCCTGGTTGTTACTGTTCCGAGTCCTAGATCCGTGAACACTGCAAAGATGGCTGCCAGGCTCAGTGCCAGTGAAAGCACTCCAAAGCCAGAGGCGCCCAGGTACTGGGCAGTGTACATGGTAATAAAAAATCCTAGGATGTAGTTAACTATGGTTGAAACGAACAGTAGGCTTGTGTTTTTTGCGATTTTCTGTACAGAACTCATAAATTAATCAGCTTCCAAAAGAATTAATTGAATAAATTAAGTAGGTTTTAATGGTTTATTACTGTTTCTAATTATTCAGAATCCAAATCATGGTGAACCTTGGCTGTAAATAATTTAGAATATTTGGGGTTCATAAGTTTCATGTAACTTTCAGGATTGTTCATGATGGTTTCATGTTGAAATTTCCATGTTGGGATTCTTTAGTTTCCTATGTAGGATCATGTTTAATTAATATATGTCTTATTTTTTGTATTAATTCGTAACTTACTTTAAGATCGGATTACATAAGATGTGTTTGACTGCAACTAGTTGTAATTGAGTGATTTATGAAATTTGGAGGAGTGTTGTATGAAAATTGATGATGATTTGCTTGGTAAAGAAGTGATCGATGCTTCAGGAGATAAGGTAGGAACTGTTAAAGAAGTGGATTGGGATTTTGATACCAAGAAAGTAGAATTCATTGAACTTGAAGAGGCTGGTATCTCCTCGAAAATAGGTTTGG
>JAEZAV010000031.1 GCA_023430285.1 Methanobacteriota archaeon
AAAATTCCCTTCTGCCTGTTGATCATTTCCCAGTATATATTTTCATCGTAATCATTTGACATTTACAAACACCTACAGAACAGTTATTCACAACTTTTAGTTAACTGTTTACAATTGAAATAATATTTTCAAAATATGTGCCTCAAGTAGTTGAACACCACTTTAGATTTTTGTTAAAGTAATTATATCCTTTCTTACTAGGCTTCTTCAGCACCGTAACATAGGAATAGTTCCTTAAAAAACGGACATCTGCCCCTGCATTCAGAATTTTTATCACAATCTGCGCAGCTGGCCTTGGTGTTCTCCTCTACAAATTCTCGGTAATCAGACAGTTTTTCCTGCCAAATGTCTTCAATACTAATTTTATTCAGGTTGTAGCCGTAATTAGTATCGTTGCAAAAGGAGCATGGGCTTACATTTAAGTTTTCATCGATGTAGAGTGAGAAAAATCCACATTCACAGCTGTCTACAAAGTCTGTATCAATTGCAGTGTGTTTGATCAGGACAGGAACGAAGCAAGCATCAAAACCTATTTTTAAATCGATTGGGGATTTGTCAACGAGTTCTAAAAACTCATTTAGTTCTGGGCCTGGTTGCAATATATCGGAACTCAATGCCCTTCCAGTGGGCTTGTAAGTCAAAAATATCACAGAGTTAAAATTTACCATATATTCACGCAACTCTCCCTTCAAGATTTTTATGGCTGTATCGATTGTGCTATTCGATACTACGTAGTGTATGTTCGATGGTATATTATTGGCCTTGAGTAATTTTCCCAATTCTTTAAGTTCGTTCAGTGTGAGGTTTCTAGTCGGATCCCAAGATACTGCAATTGCACCACAGCATTCACGGGTTGTTTTAAGATTTTCTTCTGTGAAAAATTTTCCACTGGTTGTGTAGTTGGGAACTATGTTGTATTCCTTTGCCAATCTCAACATTTTGCTGAAATCGGGATGGAGAAGGGGTTCTCCGCCTCCAAGGGCTATCTGGAATACGCCCCCGTATTTTGGATTGTTGAGTTGTTCAAGACAAGTTTGGAAGTCATCTATTGACATGAAACTTCCTGTTTCACTGCTCTGTCTGTAACAATAGTCGCAATCGTTTGTACAGTAATTTGAAATGGATATGTCCACCAGTTCTGGCCATGGTGCCATGTAAGGGTCTTCATTGAAACTATCTCCCCATCTAAATGTAACTCCTGTTTTGGGGTCTGCCAGGAAGTTGTAACCACTGAAATGTTTTCTCATCATGAACTCCCTTTTTTTTAATCGCATTCACATTTAGGATCAATGATCTGTGTTGCACCTATGCCGTAGAGATCCTTGCCCTTACCCTTGACAACTATCCAGTTGATTAGGTTCCACAGTTCCTCATCTGACAACTTACTGAAGTCTGTAGATGCTATTTCATCAGGATCAATGTTTTCATCTAGTTTGATGGATTTTCCAATCAAAAATTTCTTTTGGGTGAAATAAAATTCATTTTCGCCTATTTTTGCCTGTTTACCTTCTTTTTTCATTTCATTCTTAAGGAAGTTAAGAAGTTGAACAACACCTATTTTCCCGGTTTTTGTGAAGTGTTCGATGTTCACATCAAAAATATCTTCCTTGGCAGTCAAAATGAAACTAGTTGAACTGCTGTTTGTAACAAAATCTCCACGTATCTTCAATTTTAAACCTCCATGAATTATCTGTTCTCAAGTACAGAGTTATTTCTGGTTTGCTTTGAAATAAATTTTTTCATGAACACTAAAACTACATGTTGTGAGAGTTGATCAACAGATTTTATTTTAGTGGAATTGGTTTGAGTTTTTTTGGATTTAAAAAAAATAGAAGAAGAATTAATAGATGAAGGAAATTAGGGAAATTTGGAGGAATTCCCCTAATCTCAGTTGTCTATGGCGTCCTACTTAAAACATTTCAGTCGATTTATAACATTCCATTGTATGTTCGATAAGCATATTTAAACGTATCGATTATTTCAATTCTTTCCCAAGCCCGATGAACTAATTATATTTGACACTTGTTCATTGGTCAGGTTGTAGTGATAAAACTTGGAATAAAATGTTTGAGTGAGATTTTCCAAGTCCAAATCCTGGAATTTGTCAGGATATAGGACTTTTGCTGTCCAGGGAATCCCAATTATGGTGTTTGCTCCTGGTGGGCTTTCAAACCAGTTGAATGGATCTTGCGGTGCTAAATAGACTTGTTTATTTTTAACAGCTGTGATATTCTGCCATAACTGATTATTATAAACTGAATTGTAAAATTCGCTACTGCTAGTTATGATAACATCAGGATTCCAACCGATGACCATTTCCATGGAAACTACCATACCACCACTGGCAACCGGTGCTTGCACAACACTTTTACCTCCGCTTATAGCAATCAATTGAGTTTGGGGAGACCCTGCAGCAAATGTTGTCAGTCCATCGCTGCTTCTGGCGTAATAAACCTTCTTCTTCTCAGAATCGGGTATGGTTGATACGGTGCTGTTGACCTGATCCAACACATTAGTGTAGAAATTAATTAAATCATTGGCTTGGCTTTGATTTCCAAGTACAGTTCCCATAAATTTAATCGAAGGAATAATATTTGTTAAATTGTTATCTCCTTCAACATCTACTGCAGGAATTTCTCCAAACTTCTGTTGGATCTTGTTTATTGTATCGTTGTCTCCTCCGTGTCCTACAAACACTATATCGGGCCCTTTGGAAATAACACCTTCATAGTTGGCTGTTCCTTCCCCCTGTCCCTGACCTCCTCCTAATACTGGCAGAGTTTTATATTTGTCTGGCATGTAATTGTTGGTACCATTTTGAGAGTTCCAACCAATCATGGTGTCAGGGGCTAGCATATAAAGCAGTATTGTAACTGATCCTGCAGTTGAATAGGTTTTATTTATCTCTGATGGTACTGAAACAGTTCTGCCGGCCATATCAGTAATTTGGCCGTTATTGGGAGATGTATCTTGCAGGTTTACGTACGCTCCAATCAAACCCACCACTGCTAAAATTGCTATTAAAGATATTATAATTATTTTCTGATCTTTCATGGTTAACACCGAACTTTAACTAGAATAAGTTCTGCTTTACGACATGATCTAATATAGTTAGTGGTTGGAGGGCGGACACCAAAAAAATCGCAATATAAAATGTTTATATTCCAACTTAATAGTTTATAAAGCCATAATAGTTGTTATATTAATATTTAAACGATTATTATCTGAATACTTCGTTAAATTATGGATTTATAATTTATTTATTCGATTTAAATTCTAAATATTAATTTTTAAATTTCAGGAACACACCGATATGTATATATATGCAATTTGGTATATTTTTTAACGTCTTAATTAACAATTGTTAAAAAAGGAGGGGGCAAAATTAAAAGTTTAGGTAAAAAAAATGCATCCATTTTGATGCTAATATTGAGTTTGTTTTTTTGTATTTTTTTAACGGGAACTGTAAGTGCAGCTACTCCGTCAACAAATTTTACCAGTAACGTTACGACAGGAACAGAACCCTTAAGCGTGCAGTTTAATGACACGTCAACGAATGCACCAACCCAATGGTTATGGAACTTTGGTGATAATGCTACATCAACTGTTACGAATCCTACACACACCTACACCAAACCTGGACATTACAATGTAACATTAAATGCAACTAATGGGGACGGTTCAAACGTTTTAACACTAACCAATTATATTAATGTCGGCTACGCGGCACCTAAAGCTAATTTTACTGCGGATAAAACCCAATGTTTAGTTCCCTTGACTGTAGAATTCACAGATTACTCAACAGGGGAAGTAACAAGTTATGCATGGGATTTCAATGATGATGGGATCGTAGACAGCACATTAAAGAATCCAATTTACAGCTACACCATACCTGGACTCTACGCAGTTACAGAAACAGTATTTGGACCTGGGGGTAACAACACCCTGACAATCCCTGACTACATTTTGGTACCTGATACAACACCGCCTGTTCCATCATCAAACCTACCTAGTGGTCTCTACAACAAAAATATAACAGTTAAACTATCTGCTTTGGATGTCAAGGATCCAAACCCTACGATATTTTACACAGTTAACGGTATCGATCCAACCAGAAACTCAGTTTATCCTGCTAAAAAGAGCCTACTATACCGTGATGGTGTTGTGATAAGTAACGAAGGAACAACAATCCTTAAGTTTATTGCAGTAGATGCAACTGGAAACGTTTCACCCATTGTCACAGAAATCTTTAAAATTGATAAAACGGCACCAAATGCAACTTCAAATATTAAAACAGGACTTTACAACACCAATAAACAGATAAAACTAACCATGAGTGAAAGTGGTTTAATTTACTACACAACCAATGGAACCACTCCTACAAAATCCAGTAAACTGTACAAAGGACCAATAAACATTTCCTCGACAACAACTCTCAAATTCATTGCTGTGGATCTTGCAGGCAACCAGTCTCCATTGTACAAATTGATTTACACAATTGACAAGGTCGTACCTAAGGTAAAATCAACCACTCCTACAGCCAAAGCTAAAAATGTATCAATAAACTCAGCTGTCACTATTAAATTCACAGAAACACTGTACAAAGGATCTAACTACACCAAAATATACATGAAAGATTTGAAAACAGGAAAAATAGCTCAGGCAACCACTAAAATATCAGGAAACAATCTAATCATAACCACCAAGTACAATCTACATAAAAACACCAACTACACAGTTTACATACCAAGAAGTGCTTTGAATGACAAAGCTGGAAACAGCGCAGCCAGTTACACCCTGAACTACACTACCAAGAAATAAAACACACCCTTAACTCTTTTTATTTTTTTTGTTGATCAACAACTATTTTTAATAACATCAAATTAGAATAGGATCAAAAATAATCTTTTGAAAAATAGGGATATAAGAAAATGGGGAATAATTACAAAATTTCAGAAAAAACCTCTGTAAGAAGGATAACACTCGAGGGAAGAGCAGGATCCATCAAAGATTTAAGATTTAAAAAGAGTGGATTTAAAAAGTGCATACAGTGTGGAAGATGTACTGGAAGCTGCCCATCAACAGTTATCCACAAGGATTTCAATCCAAGGGACATGATGCGCAGGTTTATGTTCGAAGATATCCACTCGGATCATGTCAATGAAATCATATGGAAGTGTGGCCAATGTTACTCCTGCAGAGCAAGATGTCCTAGAAATTGTAAAGCAGGATTAGGAGTAGTTGCACTACAACATAAATCCTATGTAGGCGGCAAAGCACCAAAAAACATAGTTGAAATAGCAGAAAAAATAAGGAACAATCTTTACTCCAGGGGTGAGACATTTACTCCCGAAAGTTACAACTTAAATTTGAAAGAAGAATTTGGGGAAAAAACTGCAAAAAGATGTTCTAATAACCATAAAAAACGTGAAAAACTCGGTTTCACGCCTGAAGATGCCCGTGAAATTCCAATCCCAGAAGATTCACTTGATGGAGTGAGGTACATTTTAAGATCAACACGATTCAAGGAGACAAACCATGGATGAGGGTACTAAAACTCGAAGTCATTACCTGTTTAAAAGTTGTACAGCAGGTTCCATATATCCTGGAATAGAAATATCCACCCGTTACGTACTTGATACCCTTGAACTTAATTATGTAAACGATCCAAGACAGTCTTCATGCACAGGATCCGGAGTAAACCTTGGTGTGGTGCCCATGGAAACTAACATGGCACTCAATGCCAGAAACCTATCTTTGGCAGGAGAAACTGATTCTGATGTTGTTTGTATTTGTCCCCTGTCCTACACAAATCTTAAGCACTGTCAAAAACTCATTTCCAAAGATAACAAACTAGAAAATAATAATAAAAAGATCATGGCTGAAATTGGCCTAAAATACGATATAAAATCTGATGTGTATCATATATCCGACCTATTTCTGAAATATACGGGTGATATCGCAGAACTAACCTGGGAATTCCCTTCAAATATCAGAGTGGCCACACACCATGGTTGTCACTACTCTAAATTCTTTTTTAAAGACGTTAGTTCGGGCACATTTGAACATCCAACAGTTTTAGATGAAATATTGAAGATTGTAGGGTTTGAAGTGGTGGAGTACGATGAACAATTCCTTTGTTGTGGTGGAGGTTTACATCGTTACATGGCAGATAAGGAGTACTCAAAAAAAACCTTCAGAAAAAAATTTCAGAGTATTTCCGAGGTTAGGCCAGATATCATAGTTACCCAATGTCCAGGATGCACCTTTAATATGGATTACTTACAGGAAAATGTCCTTGAAGAATTGGAAATTGAAAGCAGCATACCTGTACTAAACATAGCCGAACTTCTGGCATTGTTAATGGGTGCAAAGCCAGAAGCCATAGGTTTGGACATGCATGCAGTGGATCTTGAACCATTTATCAAAAAACTAGAATTCGGGAGGAATGGCAAGTGAAACCCGGAGTTTTCATATGTTGCTGTGGAGACAACATTTCAAGCAAGATAGATCTTGATAAACTAAAAAGAGCTGTCTGCGATGATGTACAGTTCATCGATGAAACTACTTATCTATGCTCCAACGAAGGAATGGAACACATTTTGACCAAGACAAAATCAGAAAAACCTGAAGGAATTGTGATCGCTGCTTGCAGTCCAAGGATGCATGAAAAACGGTTCAGAAACTGTGCTGAAAGGGCTGGTATGAATCAGTATTTGGTGGATGTTGCAAACATCAGGGAACAGTGCGCATGGGTTAGTAAGGATTCTGATCCAACTGTAAAGGCCATTGATATAGTAAACTCATCCATCAACGCAGTTAAAAATTCAGTGGGCCTTGCGAAAATTCGAATACCAGTCACAAAATCTGCACTAGTGGTTGGTGGAGGTATTTCTGGAATAACTGCGGCATTGTCCCTGGCAAAACATGGCATACATGTACATTTAGTCGAAAAATCCGCTAGCATAGGTGGTAATATGGTCAAAATAGGTAAAGTGTTTTCAGCAGACACCCTGAGTGAAGAATGTGCCATGTGTTCGTTGGGACCGTTGATAAGTGAAGTGGGAGACAATCCAAACATAGATGTGATTTCCATGGCAGAGGTTTCAGGAGTAAGCGGACACATTGGAAATTACTCAGTAACCGTCCAAACCGATCCAAAGATGATTGATGGTGACAGCTGCACATCTTGTGGGAGATGTACTGAAATCTGCAGTATAAATGTTCCAGATGAATTTAATTTCAATTTAACACTTAGAAATGCTGCATACAAACCATTTGCAGGAGCTTTACCCTCATCATTTTCCATAGATCCTGATGCATGCATAAAATGTGGAAACTGTGTTGAAGTTTGTCCAGTAGATGCCATAAATCTTGAATCCAAACCAAAGAACATAATACTTGAGGTAGGTGCAATTGTACTGGCAACAGGATACACCGAACTAAATCCAGAGCAAATGGAAGAATTTGGATACAGACAGATCGAAGGAGTCATTACACAGATGGAACTTGCAAGGCTGCTTGCTGTAAATGGCCCAACATCTGGGAAACTAATTTCACCTTTAACCGGGAAAAAACCCCGGAATATAATCATGATACAGTGTGTGGGGTCAAGGGACAGGAAGCCGGGATCTATCCCCCACTGTTCAACAATATGCTGCATGACAGCATTAAAACACGCAAATTACATTGCAAACCATAACAAGGGAACTGACATTTACATCTGCTACACAGATATGCGAACTCCTGGAACTTGCGAAAATTACTACTTCGAAACACAAAAGAAGGGCGAAAAATCATTAAGATTCATAAGGGGAAAGGTTGCTCAGGTTAAAAAATTAAATAATGATACATTAGTGGCTAGGGTGGAAGATACGTTGGGTGGTGGTGTAACAGATATAGAGGCGGATATGATAGTTTTATCATCTGCACTCATGCCATCGGACACCATCACAGGTGTCCAAGAAGCCACTGGGGTAGGTTTGACTGATGAAAAATTTGTGAAGGAAAAAAATTCTAAGATGGACCCAACACAGACAACAGTACCAGGAATATTTGTTTCTGGAACAGCTAAAGGTGCAATGGACATAACTGAATCAATTAACATGTCCAGATCTGCTGCTTCAAGAGTTTCTGAGATGTTAACACAGGAATTCATAGAGATCGAACCCAACTTCGCAGTGCTTGATCAAGACAGGTGTAATCAATGTTTAAGTTGTTTAGAACAATGTCCATCCAATGCAATTTACTTAGATAAAATCGTTGAGGTAGATCCAGTAGCGTGCACAGGATGTGGTTACTGTATATCCCTATGTGAAACAAAAGCTCTTTCCCTTCCACTCTATTCAGATCAGATGATTCAAGCAAGGATAGATGGTGCCCTTAAAATGGGGAATAAGAGCATCCTAACATTTCTAGATGAAAAAATAGCATATGCTGCTGCAGATAACATGGGATCCAACAGATTGAACTACCCCACAGATGTCCGCATAATCAAAGTCCCATCAATTTTAAGGTTAGAAGTTAAACACCTA
>JAEZAV010000164.1 GCA_023430285.1 Methanobacteriota archaeon
CAACCCTAAGAGTGAACACCATAACCACAAAACTCACAGTAAACAACATAACAACCAACAAAGGCAAAACAATCCAAATCACAGCAAAACTAACAGACACAAACAACCAACCACTAGCCAACCAAAGGATCAAATTCAAGATTAACAATACTGTGATGGGAACTGTAACAACCAATTCTAATGGAATAGCTGTTTTAAGTTACCTTGTTAAACTTTCAAAGGGCCAATATAACATAGTGGTACAGTTTGCAGGTGATGATTTCTACAGTAAGATCCAGGGAACAGCATTATTGAAGGTAACTAAATAAAACAGAATATTTTGGGGCATAGCTCCCCAAAACTTTTTTCTATTTTTTTGGATGGTATTTATTTATTGTAAAACAGTAGAAATCAGCTTTAATGGTTTGACTTCACGATTTAAAATTTCAAATTTTCTTTTTTTGGACAACCTTTAAATATTAGATTGGTTCAATAAAAGTATAGTTCATAACTATGTACTATTTAGTTTTATGAACTATTATAGATTATGATTAATATTTAGGTTGAAGGAATTTATTGGAGGATCTGTAAATTTGGATGAAAAGAACAGAGTTTTTGAAGAGATCATGGGAGATGCCCTTGTTTACATAACACTCTTCAAACGAGAACTGAACCAGCTTAACGAACAGAAATTCATGAAAACACTGTTGTGGCTGACTTTGATAGATGAGTATGGCAGTCCATCAATATCGAACCTGGGAAAGAAGATAAACGTTTCAAAATCCCAGATGACCTCAAGAGTTGATCAGCTCGTTGATGACGGGATGATTGAAAGAATAAACGACACCGAAGATAGGAGAATCATCAGGATCCAGTTGACAAAAAATGGTAAAAATTTCCTCAAAGAC
Organism: Methanobacteriota archaeon; assembly: GCA_023430285.1. GTDB lineage: Archaea > Methanobacteriota > Methanobacteria > Methanobacteriales > Methanobacteriaceae > Methanobacterium_B. The sequence continues at coordinate 888 of JAEZAV010000164.1, forward strand.
TCTAAAAAAAATATTGGAGCAGAAATGAACGAACTGATAGCTCCACTGAGTGTTGAAGATCTCGAAGCTCTAAAGACAAGCATACTAACCATAAAAAAAATTGTCCAAAAAATTCAGCATTCCCAAAAGAAACCATGTTAAATACCATCATTAACCATAAAAACCGTTTGAAATGTTTTTTTAATTTTCACTAACTTCTAGAAATGAGTTAAAAAATGTTTAGCTCATTTAATTGTTCAATTTTTTTATCCACATCATTAAGGAGTGATTCACTTGAAATTATCAGAGGGTATAGGGGTGTTAGAGATCTCCATAAACCTCACAGGAAATGAAAGTAAAATATATCCAACCATCATTTGGAACAAGAGCTCAGCTCTACTTATAGATGCTGGAATACAAACCAACATGTATGATATTCAAAGAGAAATGGAAAATCTTGGAGTTCCATTTGAATCTATTGAAACCATAATAATCTCACATCAAGACATAGACCACTTCGGAGGTGTGGCCAGTATCGTTGACAAACTTGGAGATGTTAAGGTCTGTGCACACACTGAAGACGTGCCCTACATACAAGGTGAGAAAAGATTGGTTAGATTGAATTCACGATTCATGGAAAGGATAAGTGGTTTGCCAGAGGAAGATCAAAAAAGGGTACTGGATATATTTGAAAATAGCACTGCAAAGATTGATATTGAATTAAATGATGATGAGCTTGAATGTTTTGGAGGAATTAAAATTATCCACACACCAGGACACACACCAGGCCATATCTGCATCTATCATGAGGACAGTAAAACATTAATTGCCGGAGATGCCTTGAACATAGTTGATGGAAAGCTTACAGGCCCTAATACAAGCATTCTAACCAATGAAGAGGCTCAAAGAGCTTTGAAATCTCTTAAAAAATTGACCAACCTCGATATTGAAACTATCATATGCTACCATGGAGGCATCTACAGTAATGATGCCAACAATGCCCTTGAAGAACTTTTGGAGACGGTTTGAATGATTGACTATACCTTAGTTTTTCTCCCCTTCGTTGGTTTTCTCATAGGTTTGCTCGTAACAACGCTCGGAGGTGGTGGGGGCGGATTGTACGTACCTATCTTAACACTTTTAGGGGTGACTCCCCAAGTTGCAGTTGCAACTTCCCTTGCTACTGTTCTTCCAACCACTGCAGTTGGTGCCTACAGCCACAACAGAAAGGGTAACGTGGATGTGAAGACTGGAATCATCCTCGGAATAGGAGGAATAATAGGAACACTCATTGGAGCTTACGTAGCAAATTTAATTCCACCCAACCTTTTAAAGAAAGGTTTAGGATTTTTATTGCTCATATTTGCAATTCCAATGATAAGAAGATTCATAGGAGTTTACAAGAAATCTAAAGCAGAACCAGTCGAAGTTGAAGAACATCTAATAATGGAAGAGAATTTGAGCGAAGATCCTGATAGGGAAACTTTGAAACTCACAGGCCCCAAAAGAATATTTGCATCCCTATTTGGAGTGGCCGGAGGTGTGCTTGCTGGAGTTTTCGGACTGAGCGGAACACCGCCAATATCTGCAGGTCTTTACAGTTTGGGACTGCCAACAATCATGGTGGTAGGAACCACAGTTTTTGTGCTGGTTTTCAATTCTTTGGCAGGCATAGGAGGATACCTATTTTTAGGCAGATTTGATGTGGTGTTAACTGTACTTCTAGGAGGAGGGGCGGTTGTGGGTTCATTTTTAGGGCCAAGACTCCTTGAAAAAGCAGGCAAAGAACTCGTTGAAAAGTTTATACCTCCTGTGCTCATAGGCATCAGCGTTATATTTGGGCTGGCCCTGATATTTTAAAAAAAAATAGAGCATAAAAATAATTTGCAGTTGGATTGGATTTACTTGACGAATGTGTTGTTTTGAAGGTCGTGGATGGCCTGTTCAATTTCAGCCTCCGTGTTCATAACAAAAGGACCGTACCTTGCAACAGGTTCGTTTAAGGGCTTTCCAGCTATTAAAAGAAATCTAACTGGTTTATTTTCTGCATGAACCCTTACAATATTACCTTCACCAAGGATTAACATTTTAGTGGATTCAATACCGGTACCTTTCTGAGTTTCGTTCATTTCAAAGTTTCCAAAGATTCCTTCTCCTTCAAAAACATATGCAAGCACACTTTGATCTTCCTTTACTGGAATTTCTAGATGGGAGTTGGCTGGAACTTGCACATCGAGGTAGGTTGGATCTGCATAGATATCTGTCACAGCACCTTCAACACCTTCGTACTTACCTGCTATGACTTTTATGACCGCACCATCATCATGTTCGATTGTAGGGATCTCAGAAGATTCAACACCCCTGTAACGTGGCTCTGTCATTTTAAGCCTTTTTGGAAGGTTCACCCAGAGTTGAAACCCTTCGAGTATTCCTTCTTCAGGTTCCTTAGGCATTTCCTCATGGAGAATTCCACTTCCAGAAGTCATCCACTGAATATCTCCCCTTCCTATGGTTCCCGCATTACCCATACTGTCTTTGTGGTCCACATGACCGTTTAAGATGTAGGTCACAGTTTCAATACCCCTGTGTGGATGCATTGGAAAGCCTAAAACATAATCTCCAGGATTTTCAGATCCAAAATGATCAAAAAGTAAAAACGGGTCCAAATAATCCAAGGTTGCTGTAGCAATGCTTCTTCTCAACAACACTCCAGCTCCTTCCAAAACGTAGACAGGATCAACAATTTCCAAGACTTCTCTAGCTTTTTTAATCTTAACAACCCCCGGATAAAATTTTTTTTGGATTCCTTCTAAGCTTCATCAAATGCTTAATATAATTTTATTGTTTAAAGAAAAAATTATAATTTGCCATAAATAACTTGACGGAAATTTATAGTGCAAAATCATAAATGAACTTTCCAAGTCAGAGTTTAGATTCACTTATATTTTCGTTTGCCCTGTACAATGC
>JAEZAV010000189.1 GCA_023430285.1 Methanobacteriota archaeon
TGTACAAGCATGGCCTAAATGTTCATGAAATTGCTGAACTACTCCCAAACAGGAGTAAAGCAGCAGTAAATGCTAAACTAACGAGGGATGCTTTGTACTATCACAAACCTCCCTGTGAAAGACCATACGACTTCAACGAAGCAAAAACATTGGAAAAGCTGATTAGAAATAAAAACAAGAAACACAGCACCCCAGATTAATTAAAAACAAAATAACAAGCCATAAGTTAATGCGGAGTTTAAAATGAAATACATAGGAATAAATGGATATGGAACCATCGGCAAAAGGGTTGCAGATGCCATAGCGCTACAAGAAGATATGAAACTCGTTGGAGTAACCAAACGAACACCTAACTTCGAGGCTAAAATGGCTGCAGATTTAGGTTACGATATTTATATGAGCGATCCAACTAAAGAACAACTTTTTGAAGATGCAAACATCAAAGTAGCTGGAACCATTGATGATCTCTACGAAAAAATCGATTTGATCATTGACTGTACTCCCGAAGGTGTGGGTGTAAAAAATCTCAAAGCCTACCAAAGGGTAGGGATTAAGGCAATATTCCAAGGTGGTGAAAATCACGAAGAAATTGGGAGATCCTTCAACTCAGCTGCAAATTACGATGAAAATATTGGTGCAGACTATGTGAGGGTTGTTTCCTGTAACACCACAGGTTTGTGCAGAACATTAGCTCCATTAATCGAACTTGCAAAAATCAAAAAGGTCAGGGCTGTTTTGGTTAGGAGAGGTGCAGATCCAAGTCAAGTCACCAAGGGCCCAATAAATTCAATAGTTCCCAATCCACCTAAAACACCATCTCATCATGGTCCTGATGTTCAAACCGTGCTCCAGGGAGTTAATATCTACACAATGGCACTTCTGGTTCCAACAACACTAATGCACCAGCACAACATCATGGTGGAGCTCGATTCTAAACTCATGGTTGATGATGTTTTAAACAAATTCGAGGAAAGCTCCAGAGTCATCATTGTGGATGGTGAAAAGGGTTTGGGTTCTACTGCTGAAATAATGGAGTACGCAAAGGATCTTGGAAGGTTGAGATCAGATCTTTATGAAATTGCTGTGTGGAGAGGATCAATAAACATCGTAGATAACGAGCTTTACTACATGCAGGCTGTGCATCAGGAATCTGATGTGGTGCCTGAAAATGTAGATGCTGTAAGAGCTCTTCTGGAAATGGATGATTCCCATGGATCCATATCCAAAACCAATCACAGCATGGGGATTCTATAGATTCTGTACATTTCCCAAAAAATTCTTTTTTTAATCTTCATTGCTTTTCAAAGGACGGACTGAAAAACTATTTTCACACACTAAAAATTATTATCCTAAAACCCAGATAGTAAAGGTTGAGGTAATAGTTTATGGTGACAAAAGAGAACATACCTGAAAAGGGTGCTGCAGTGCAAAAGGACATGAAAAGTTTTGCAATAATTCCATATCTCCCCGGTGGACTGGTTGATCCTAAAACACTCCACAAAATTGCGGATGTTGCTGATAAGTATGGGGTTAAAATTATAAAATTAAATTCAGAACATAGAATAGGATTTTACGGAGTTAAAGAAGAGGATATTGATGCTATTTGGGCTGATCTTGATATGGAGCCTGGTGGTTTCACAGGAAAATGTGTGAGGGCTTCAAAATTTTGTATAGGAGATAGTTCCTGTAAGAAGGCATATAAAAACACCATCAACATCGGCCTTAAGATTGATGAGAAATTTCACAGGATGAAAACACCTAACAAGGTAAAAATAGCTATATCTGGCTGTACCAACTCCTGCGGTGAATCTAATGTAAGGGACATAGGTTTGATTGGAACACCTAAGGGTTGGAAACTTCTGGTTGGAGGGACCTGTGGTCTTCAGGCAAGACCTGGAAAACTGCTGGCTGAAAACCTGTCTGAAAGTCAGGTCATGATCTACATCGAAAAAATATTGGACTACTATGTAGAAAAGGACATGCCCAACCGTATGGGAGTTTTCATCGATAAAATTGGGTTTGAAAGGTTCAAAGAAGATATTAAAAACAGTTTATAAAAAACCATTATTTTATCTTTTTTTTAATCCCACATACTTTGGCTAATTTAAACTAAAATAAAAAAGTGATTGGACTTGAATGTGTTAAACTGGTTTTCAAGTCTAGTTTTAGTAGCGCCTACTGTTTCTGGTTATAGCATCTTTTAAATGGTTAAATTGTCTCTCAAAATCATTTAGTCTGTCTGTTAGTTCTTGATTTTTTCTGCGAAGATCTTCCATATCTCGACTCATCCTGTACATCAACTCATCAATTTCAGATCCACCTGTTCTTCTACTAGAATTTCCTGTAACCATGTCAGAAGCTTGTTTTTGGACTTGATCCACTGCACTATCCATAATTCTTTTTGGGTCAAACATTTTTCATACCTCGCAAGAAAATTTATTAATTCATAGATCAACTTCAGTGATATATATCATTATGGGGGAAGAAATGTTCCGGACATAGAAGTAAATGTTTTAATACCTTTAATTTTTAATTCCGGGCAGTATAAATATGATTTTTAGCATAATCATTGTGGTGGGATAAAAATATAAATATTAACACTAAAATATTGATTAAAAGTAAAATAAGGGATTGATTTTTTATGGAAGATGAATATGTTCATGGATACTCAGAAATTGAGTCGGGTAGATTAGTTGATCAGGCAAACACACTCGCCAATCTTTTACACAGTGACACTGTTTACTCTGCAGGCAGTAAGGTTTTAGAAGCAGGGTGTGGAGTTGGGGCGCAAACTTTGATATTGGCAGCTAACAGTCCAGACGCCCAAATAAAATCTGTAGATATCTCTGAAGAAAGTGTAAACAGGGCAAAACATTTATTAAAAGAGCATGAAGTTTCAAATGTTGAATTTGAGGTAGCAGATATTTTTAATTTACCATTTGAATCTGAAACATTCGATCATATTTTTGTCTGTTTCGTACTCGAACATTTGAAGGACCCAATTGGGGCTCTGGAAGGTTTGAGGAGGGTGCTTAAAAGCGGTGGTTCCATCACGGTAATCGAAGGTGATCATGGTTCCTGTTACTTTTATCCAGAAACAGAGGAAGCTGTTAAAGCATGGAAATGTCTTGTTAAATGCCAAACTGGGCTTGATTGTAATCCCATGATTGGAAGGGAGTTATATCCACTTTTAAAAAATTCTGGGTTTAAAAATATTGGGGTTTCACCCAAGGTTGTCTATGTAGATTCAAGCCATCCTGAATTGGTTGAAGGGTTTAATAAAAAGACCATCATAGCAATGGTGGAAGGTGTTAAGGACCAAGCCATTAACTCTGGAATGATCGACCATAAAACTTGGGAAAAGGGGATAAAAGATCTGTACAAAACCACAGAACCCGATGGTGTGTTTTTTTACAACTTTTTTAAGGGAATTGGAATCAAATAAAAGTTTAAATTATATCTACAAAAAAAATTCTGCTGTAATAGATTTTTGTAGCTAAAGAAAATCATATGTATTGTACCTAACCAGTTTTGGATATTTTTTTAGGGGTTTAGAGTAAGGTAATTTAGAATTAAATGGGTATTCTTTGGGTTTGAATTTGTGTATGATTGGGGTGAAAATTGGGAAAATCAATTTAAAACATGAAAACGTTACAACTAACTGTGTCTATGTAAAAACATTTGACACACCCCCCAATATTTAACCCTTGATATAAAGTACATAGTTGGGCTTACACAACCTCCTATTTTTTTGGTAAGCCCAACTCACTTATATCTTAAATTAACAGTTCCAAGAGTTTAACCAACAAAAAAAAAAATCTTTAAAATCTTGATTGCATCATATTTATTCTCAGGATAACCAAACTAAAATCAGGTGTAAACCTAATTAGCCATTAAATCCTATTCTTTCCTTGTATTCCTGTTCTTTAAACTCTATAATAAATTTAGTTCCATGATCTGTGTTGAGTTCGATTTTTCCGTCGATTTGATCAACTAAATTGTTGACAAGTTGTAATCCCAAGGAATCTGTATTTCGGAAATCTAACGATTTGGGGAATCCTATACCGCTGTCAGATATTGTTAATACGTAGTTGTCTCCTGATTTTTTGAGGCATAGACAGATATTTCCTGAGGCATCATTTGGAAATGCGTACTTCAGGCTGTTGGATATGAGTTCGTTGATAATGAGTCCACATGGTATTGCTGTTTCAATGTTTAAATTCAACTCATCAACATGGACCACAGGTTTTATTCTGTCTTTATTAACGTTGCATGAGTAGAATATGTCGGATATTAGCGTTACAATGTACTCATCGAACCTTATCTGTGTGAAATCATTTGAACTGTACAGTTTCTCATGGATCATGGCCATGGTTTTAACCCGCCCCTGGCTCTCCCTCAGAACATTTTGAGTTTCATCTTCATCAACATAATGGGTTTGAAGATTCAGCAGGCTGGAAACTATCTGCATGTTGTTTTTTACCCTGTGATGTATTTCTTTAAGAAGAATATCCTTCTCTTTCAGGGAGGCTTGAATATCTTTTTCCGCATTTTTTAGCTCTGTTATGTCTAAAATTGATGCTAATTCCTTTGTAGTTCCAGGAATACGTACTATTGTAACAAAAATATCCTTAACATCCCCAGCTTTGTTGATCAATTTTGTTTCGTACTTCATGGGAGCCGATTCTGATTTCATCCTCAAATCGAAATAATTCTCAAGTCTATCCAACTCAGTTTTCGCTACAAAATCTGTCCATTTTTTCTTGTTTTCAATTTCATCCTTAGCATAGCCTGATAAATTTACGGCTTCTGTATTAAGTTCAGAAATGGTTTTATCCATCTCAATTATGACAGTCGCATTTCCAGTGTTCTCAAACATGGTCCTGTAGTATATTTCGGATTCCTTAATCTTTTCTTCATCAATTATACGGCGTGTTACATCTGTAATAAATCCTTCTAACCACATTAACTCGTTGTTATCTGAAAATATGCCCCTTCCTTGTTCCCATACATATTTTGTACTACGATCCTTGGTGCATATTCTGTAGATCATCTTGAACTGTTCGTTCTTATTTAGGGCTTTTTGTATGGTGTCCCAAACCCGCTCTCTATCATCGGGGTGAATGATTTCATTGTACGATACTTCTTTGTTTTCGATCAGATCTTCGGCATGGTAACCAGTTAAACTGTAACAACCCCCACTCACAAATTCCATGGTCCATTTTGAGTCATTTTTACATCTGTATGCAACTCCTGGAAGGTTGCTTATTAATGTCTCAAAAACTCTTTGATTTTCCTTTAATGCTTCTTCCTTCTTCTTAAGTTCAGTTATGTCTGTTGCAATTATTAGGTAGTATACTGGAACATTATTTCTTTTGATTATGGTTAGTACTGTTTTAACCCAGTGCATTTCTCCCTCCAAATCAATAACCCTGGATTCGTAGGGAGGTAGTTTCCCATCTTCAAGTAGCTTTGAAAACTTCGCCATGTGTAATGATTCATCCTGAGGAGGGTATATATTGAGATCAATGAAACGTTTTCCCACTAAATTTTCCTTTGAAATACCTGAAAACTGTTCCGTTGCAGAGTTAACATCCAATATTTTTCCATCAAGACCTAAAACCAGGGTGTAATCTGGATCTAATTGGAAAAGTGTTTTGTATCTTTCTTCACTCTTTTGAAGTGTTTCTTCCATTTCCTTGCGTTCTTGAATTGGATGGGCAGTCACCACAATACCGTTAATTCCAGCAACATCCATCATGTTTTGGCTTACAGATTCCACAGGAAGATATTCTCCATCCGATTTCCTTATCCTGTACTCAGCAAACAATCCTTTATTACGGGTTTTGCTCACTTCCTCAAGATGTTCCTTGAATAATCCAACATCCTCATGATGGATAAAATCACTGGGATCCTTACCAGTTAAAAATTCATTAGAGTAACCTAAAATACGTTCAGATGTGGGGTAGCTGAAGGTTATGCGTCTTTCATTGTTTACTATTATGAAAAGATCAGCTGAATTGTTGATGATGGAATGAAATCTATCCTCAACTTGTTTACGGTAGGTTATGTCCATAAACATGCCAGTTATAACATCCCCATCTAAACTTGCACTGCTTAAAACATGAACTATTTGACCGTCCTTTCGAATATTTTCCCTTTCACATCTGGTAATTCTTCCCTTCTTACTTAACACCTCTAAAAATTCACGGCGATCATCCTTGTTCTTATAAACATCAATGATGTTATGGCTTTTCAGGTCTTCAATGCTGTCGTAATTGAACATGTTGGCCACACTTTGGTTTGCAAACAGAATTTCACCCTTCACATTGGTTTTGTAAATTCCGATTAGGGAGTTGTCAACCAGATCCCTGTACTGTTTCTCACTATCCTTCAGGGCTATTTCTGCCAACCTTCTCTCATTTTCTGCATCAATAACTTTAATTGCGAAGGACATATCCAATCCTATCTTGCTTATGAGTTCAATTTCATCTTCGAGGTAGTAATTTGGCTTGGAAGAGTAGATGTTGATGATTCCAATGATCTTTCCATCAATTTTAAGTGGAAGGGAAATTAATGAATGGTATCCACGATTAATAGCTTCTTCTCGCCATTCACAGTTCTTAAATGATTCAATTTTTCCCATAACACCTAAACTTCCATTTTTGAACTTTTTCAGCCAAAATTCCTGTAATATGGGGTCTTTGTAAATGTTGAGCGGAATTTTTTTCAGATACCCTGATTCATTTCCAGCGTAGGCCACAGGTTTGACATCCCCTGTTTCAAAATCAAGGACACCCACCCAGGCCATTTCAAAATTTCCATACTCAATAAAAACATCACAGACAGTTTGGAACAGCTTATCTTTATCTTTAATTCGTAAAATTGATTGATTTATTTGACTGATGGTTGAATGTAGATGGTTAATTTCTTTTATTTTTTCTTCATACATTCTTACTTCAGTCAGGTCCTGAAAAAAACAGTGCGTCTGTTTAACAGAATTAGAATCATCACATCCAACTGTGGCGTCGTAGGAAACAATGATATGTGATCCTCCATTTTTTTTCAGTTTGACTTCTGCCTTGTGAATTTCACCGGCACTCTGGAACTCAGTGAAATTTTTTTCAAAATGTTCTACTGTGTTGGATGTCATGAACTCTGTGATATTTTTTCCTGTCACTTCTTCCTTGGAATATCCTAAAACATTCAAAAATGCTGCGTTCATGTCTAAAATGTTTCCTTCAGGGTCTAGGGAGTGATATGGAATGGGACTATTTTTAAAAAGTAGAGGAGGATTGTTTGTAACATCTGTGAGCTTCTTTTCAGTTTCGTGTTTGTAAACTAAAAATTCAACGGCATATTTAAGTTCTGTTGGGGTGAATGGTCTTTCCAGTTGATCATGAAGTTGTTTGAGATTCAGTTGGTCTATTTCAAATTCTTCAGACGATTCAGTTATGAAAATTACTGGAATATTCAATTCATCAAGTATTTGTTGTAGTTCATCATAATTTTCTGTTGAGGCGAACTCCACCACAACCAAGTTATGGTCGATGTCTTGGGCACAAAATTCTTCAAAATTTGATGTCAGGGTTGACACATCAAAGCCCAAAGAGTTCAAAATATTAACTGTATCAGTGTTTTCGGATACTTTATCCCCAACTGTAAGTATTTTCAAGTGTGACATCTAAACCCCCGATATTATATGGAATCGATTATAATTAATAACTATTTAATCAAACTTACTTAGAAAAATTTATAACATCCCATATAATTTTTTGGGAGGATGGTTTATTTAAATGGATGAAAATGAAGAAAATTTGAACAAAAAAGAAGCAGATTATGGAAACTGGGTTCCAAACAAATACGTTTACATCCCCGGACTCCTCGGAATGTTGTTTGTAGTTGTTTCCTACTTCTACTACCCTGTGATAGTGTTGGCCATAATCTTCCTCATGATTACCATGTACACTTCCTATGCAAGGGCTCAATTTGCACCGGAAGGTGGTGATCTACAAGCCAAAATACAAAACCTGGTACTCGATGAATTAAAATGGCATGGTAATGGAAAATTATTAGATATTGGCTGTGGAAATGCTCCTTTAACCATCAAAGCACTAATAAAATATCCTAACTCCCAAGCAACTGGAATTGATTATTGGGGAGGAATGTGGGAGTTTTCAAAGGAAACCTGTGAAAATAATGCAGAAATTGAAGGTGTTAAAAACAGGGCAACATTTATCAAGGCATCAGCATCTGATCTTCCATTTGAAGATGAATCCTTCGATGCAGCCATGAGTAACATGGTCTTTCATGAGGTTAAAGACAGTGCAGATAAGAAAATGGTGATAAAAGAAGCTCTTAGGGTTGTGAAAAAGGGTGGAATATTTTCGTTTCAGGATCTATTCGAGGAAAAGAAGATCTATGGAGATATTGATGATCTTCTAGACACCATACTGGATTGGGGGGTTGAAGAGGTGAACTTCATCCACACAAGTGACTATGAATTTATTCCCAGATCATTAAAGCTTCCTTTCATGGTTGGAAACATAGGCATCATACACGGAAGAAAATAAAAAAAATAGATTGTTTTACAGCGATAAAAAGTCTACTGTATAACAATTACATCCCCAATTATTTTATTACTAGTTCTGGCCAGTGTTAATCTTATTAGAATTTAAGAAAGACTGAATATCTGAGTTGTTGGTAATGGATTGAATGTTCAGGTTGCTTATGAAGGACTGAACATCGGGGTTATTCATAAGATCATTTAGATATGCCTGAATATCCATGTTTTGTAGGTTGGAATTGACTGTGGATTCAATATTTGATGTGTTAATATAGTTTCCAAACTGAGCCTGAAGATTTTCAGTATCAATGAATCCATTAACATCCCCTTGTATGGTGTTAAACCAATTGTTGATGGTGCCATAAATGTCTGTGTTGTTCCCAAACCCCTGAATATCTGTTCCACTTCCAGAATCAGCTGCAAAAGCAGGGCTTAAAAACATAAACACAGTGCAAAGGGTTACTAATATCAATTTATTCATAAATAACCACCTCTATTAATTTAAATCTAAAATTTTCTGAATTTTTCGGATCCAGTATCCACATTTATTTTCTAGATACCATAAATAGGAAGTACATTAATTAGACCCAAATTGGGTTGAAGATTTAAAGTAACGGGCACTTATCCTCAAATAATTTTTTTTTTAATGTTGTATGAGTTCGATCTCCACACCGTTTGGATCCTTTAAGAATGCTAGTTTGGCACCGTCTCCAACTTCCATTGGTCCCCTTGTAAATTCAGCACCTTTATCTATTAACTCTGCTGCTGTTTTGTCCATATCTTCAACTTCCATTCCAATTAGGAAAATGCCTGGTGTTTGTGGTTCATTCTTATTTTCTATGAGTTCCACCATTGCATCACCTTCGTTGGCTAGGAAGGTTATATTAAAACCAGGGTATGGATTCAATGTATGATCAACGTTAAATCCCATTACTTCGGTGTAAAACTTCACAGATTCTTCCATATCTGACACTGCTATGGTTGCGTATTTAACCTTCATAATTAACAACTCCTTTTTTGGGAATAGAAATATTTTGTATCTTAGAAGTACTCCAGTATCAATTAAAAATCATTGGGTAGCAACACAGAGGCATCTCCTGCTGAACATTGGGGAATTGATTTAATTAAATTGTCCATTCTCTCATATGGAATTGAAAGGAAGAGAATGTCTGGATCAAATTCCTGATGGTGTCTTGCTGTCCAGTCACCCATTGAAAGATTGGTGTTTCCTGTCATGAGACTGTATGAAATTGCAGTGTGGCACAGTGCCCCTATGATCTGTTGATCAGGAGACAGTCCATCCCAGTAGGTGTCCAGTGTTACCAGTCTGCATGCCTGTTCTGGATTAACTAAAAATAGTACTACATCAGGACGTTTTTCTGCCAGACTTAATGGACAGATAATTATCCTGTCTGAAAGCCCTGTTGGAGGTTCTACACTCAACTTCTGCATTCTTTCAAATGACACTATGGAGCTGGTAAGTTTTTCACCACGGGTTAAGAAGTTTTGAAGCCTCCTCTTTTCATCCTTGGTGGGTGTATCAGAAAATCCACAGTACCTACTTCCACCTGGACAAGTGGATGTTTCTTTGTCTACGATGTAACAACCACCCTCAGATGCAAGTTTAATTGCCCTGCAAATGGGAGTTTTTTCATACTTTCCAGTTGAAACTTGGTCGTTAGTAAAAATAACAGCTACTGGTTCGTATTTAAGTTCCAATAACTTTTTAAATAATTCCGATTGTTTTTTAAGTTCCACCATAACATCTTCTATATTTTTTTAAATAGAACTACAGTACTTCAACCAAATAGATTCATATGAAATGATTATTCATCATACATGTATTGGTTTGAAAAATAATAAATATTTGTTTTTCAGGAATTATTCCGACAATTGAAAGATTTTAACGCCGTTAATGGTAGGAATGGTTCTACAAAGTTGATCATGTAAACACATGGGGATCATATTCTTACAGACCTTTTATAAATCACAGCGTACATATACTACTTCATTGAGTTTTAATTTGAAATATTTTTTTATTTATAAATTTTTTTAGGATCTAATACCATGTACAGTAAAATATTAATAACAACAGACGGTTCTGAAAATGCAGAAAAAGCAGCTAACCATGCATTGTGGATTGCAAATGAGAGCGATGCAGAAATTCTGGTTTTGAATGTTTTTGAATTGTACAGCCCCACTCTGGTGGTTCCATTTTCAACCATTCCAGGTTCAAATCAAGATATGTACGAACCTCTTAAGAAAGAGGCAGAAACTATTTCAGCCAGATTCATTGAAAAGCTAAGATCTTCTGAAAACTTCCATGAAGAAACTGATATCACCATGGTTGTTCGTGATGGAAAACCATATCAAGAAATTCTTAAGACTGTGGAAGAGATGGATGTCGATCTGATTGTTATGGGTGCATCTGGAAGACATGGATTCGATAGAATTGCTCTGGGAAGTGTCACAGAGCGTGTGGTTAGATCTTCCAAGGTTCCTGTCATGGTTGTTCCTTAAAAAAAGTTTGTATTTAACTGATTAAAGTTCTTTATTTTTTATTTAAATAGTTTAGGTGATTTAAAAGTGAATGGATACTTGTACAGAAAACGAATATTGGGATTAAAAGAAAAAGATTATAAATTTTATTTGGGGGCATTAAATGGAGTATAAGTGGATAGCCCTATCAAACGTGCTGATTGCTTCCCTTATGGGAATGGTGAATATGAGCATTGTTTTAATATCCCTACCTGCAATTTTTAATGGGATACACATCGATCCCCTCAACTCTTTCCAGTACCTCTTGTGGATACTTATGGGTTACGGCCTTGTTACTGCAACGTTACTTTTGAGTTTTGGTCGGCTTTCGGATATTTATGGGCGGGTTAAATTATTTAAGCTCGGATTTTTAGTGTTCACAGTTGCTTCGGTACTGCTGTACTTCACACCTTCCACAGGCAATGCAGGTGCACTTGAAATAATCATATTTAGGATTATTCAAGCTATAGGTAGTGCACTCTTTATGGCAAATACTTCGGCGATCTTGACAGATGCTTTCCCTGTGACTGAAAGGGGTAAGGCACTTGGTCTCAACATGGTTGCACTCATGTCTGGACAATTCATAGGTTTGATACTTGGTGGTATTCTGGCAATGTACGACTGGAGATTTGTGTTCCTAGTCAGTGTACCATTTGGTATTGTTGGAACCGTATGGTCAAGTTTAAAGCTTAAGGAAACCTCCATTAAAGCTCCTAAAACTAAACTTGATATCTGGGGAAATGCGATATTTATTTTGGGTATCACACTTCTCTTGGTTGGTGTAACCTACGGTCTTATGCCCTACAAAAATGATCCAATGGGATGGTCCAATCCATGGGTTATAATGTCCGCTGCTGCAGGACTCATATTCCTGATAATATTCCCATTTGTGGAGAGACGTGTGGAGTATCCAATGTTCAACCTCAAACTCTTCAGGATAAAAATGTTTACCTTCGCAAATTCAGCAGCACTGCTAAATGCCCTGGGCAGAGGTGGTATGATGTTCATGCTCATTCTCTTACTGCAGGGAATATGGCTTCCTTTAAATGGGTACAGCTATGAATCAACACCGTTTTGGGCTGGTATTTACATGCTGCCACTTACAGTTGGTGTGATCATCATGGGGCCGATTTCAGGTTGGATGTCAGATAAGTACGGTCCGAGATGGATAGCTACACTTGGAATGGTTATAAACACCGTTGCATTTCTCATGTTAGCAGCACTGCCATACAACTTCGATTACATCTACTTCGCATTTGCACTCCTACTCATGGGTATTGGAAGTGGAATGTTCGGATCCCCAAACAGTGCATCGATTATGAACTCAGTACCTGCAAATGAGAGGGGTGTTGCATCCGGAATGATGACCACAGTCATGAACACGGCATTTACAGCAAGTATGGCCATGTTCTTCACAATAGTCATTGTTGGAATTACCCAACGATACCCGGATGCCGTGGTAGCATCACTCACTGCCATAGGAGCCGTGAAATTAGCGCCGTTACTAAACAGCATACCGCCTACAGGAGCTCTTTTCTCAGCCTTTTTAGGGTACAATCCCATTGGAAATATAATAGCCAGTTTACCTCCTTCAGTAGCTGCGATGATACCTCCTGCAACTCAGACAACGTTGGAAGGAACAACATGGTTCCCCCAAACATTTGCAAGTGCATTTATGCCATCGCTTAGAGTTTCATTCTACATTGGCGCAGCACTCTCCCTTGGTGCAGCTGTTCTCTCAGCACTTCGTGGTGAAACATACATCCACGACGATGAAACAAAGATCATAAAAGCAGAAAAGGGAAAAAGCAAATAATTAAAACGAATTTAGGGATTTAATTCCCTAAATATTTTCTATTTTTTAAACAAGTTACAGGTAATTTAAAAATAGCATGATTTAATTGTAAAATTAAAAAAAAACGATCCTTGCACTATTATTTAGGTTTTCTAAATCTTCCAATGAAACCCTTCTTTTCATGGTCTGTACTTTCTTTCAAGATCTTAGATTGATCATCAACTTTTTTGTCCATTTCACTGATCCTTTCCAGCATCTTCTGAAATGTTTTTTGATAGTCTTCTGCGTGGATAACCACCACCACATCATCAGGTTTTAGATCATGGGATCCATCTAACAGCTTCACAGTTTCTGAATCAACCATTCTACCTGTTGCAGATCGTATGGGTTGTTTTTTGTTGCTCATATTTTCATCATCCCTAATCTAGTTGGGTTTGACAAGATAAATTTCATCTGTTTTGGATTGGTTTTACTGAAGTTTTGAAATTGAACCCTGAATTGCTGCCTTTAAAACGTTGCCATAAATTGGTACTGTTCCTGATCTTCCGTTTATGGTGTAGTTTATTGTGTGTTTGTCTGTGCCTGTGAAGTATTCTGGTTTCTGTTTATTTTCACGTTGAGATTCTATACCATCTTTGTAGGGTACTATTGCCATGATCTTTCGCAGGTCTATGTTCACTGTTCTCTTGGTTCCAATGAATATGAGCCTTTTGTTTGTGAGTACGAGTTTACCATTGTCTATGACCCTGATTTCTTCGTGGGATTCACTTCTTGCGGATGCTCCTCCGATCCTGAAGGAAACTCCCTTGGCCACCCTTATGGTTGGTCCCCCATAGGCTGCATGGGTCTGTCTTACAGCTCGCGGTTCTTGGAGGTTGATATTGTCCATTATAATCGATATCGCTTCATCCTTCTTGAGTATGACTGGGGACTGTCCAGAGTACTCAATTGGTATGCTTCCATTCTCCAGCCCTATCAAAAAATCGTTGGCATCCTTTTCATTCTGTTTTGCAATTTCTTGCTTCTTTAATGCCTCTGCTTCCTTGTTGATTTTCTTTTGTTCCTCATCTGAAACACCACCTTCACCTATCCTTATCCACTCAGCTTCAGTGAGTGTTTGATGACCGTACCTTAGCCAAAGGGGTTGTGTTGTATCAGTAATTTCTGAGAATTTATATTTTTGACCCTTTATTTCAAAGCCAGCTCCGCAGTTGTTGCAGATGAGCATTTTGCGTGTTCCAAAGCCGAATGTTCCAGAATGGATGGTTGGATGCATTAAACCTGTTTTACAGATTAAACAGTGCGAATCTGAATCTTCTGCTTCACTGTCCATATCTTCAGGGGTAGAATTTTGGGCATCTGATTTTAAGTTCCTGTCTTGATATGGGTCTTCTGTAGTACCATTCATTGACTCTGTAAGATGGGTTCCGCACTGGTTGCAGAACCTGGCGCCTGCTGGATTTTTGGCTCCGCAGTTTGGACAAAACATGGTTGAGACATCCCATCGATTAAAATCTTTCTTCGTCGTACCTATCGTTGCGTTTTGATGCCCTTGATTCGGGTTCTCTGTTTAGTACATCGATCCTATGATTTATTAGATCTTCAACTTGGTTCGGTTTTGGTATGTCCTCTAGAATGAGGTTGGTTTTATCCCTTCCACCAAATATTTCTATGTCTCCAGAGCTGGATATTCTCTGTATGAGACTTTGGGTAACTTCAATGTCTTGCATCTTGTTGAAATGAATGTAAACACTTTTAGTACTCAGTACTCCGCTTTTTATCTGTACCCTCTGGGTTGTGACTGTGTACCATGTGGATCTCCAGCTAAGGAAGTTCCACAGAATCCAGAAGAAGAGTACTGCTATTATGATGAGCAGAACGTACGTGGAGTACTGAACAAATGGTACAGTTGTGAGATAGTCAATTCTGCTCTGTATAGCTGCAAAAATTCCAATTATTGCAGTGAAGAAGTATAACAGTAACAATAAAATTATTAGTCGGATAAAGGCTGATTCAAGGGTTGAAGTAAATTGAGGCCTTGTTTTAAGTAAAATTTTTTCACCAGGATGTGTTGGTCTTCTCATGCTCATTCTATCACTCGTTTATAGTATGGGACTATGGTTCTAAATAATTTATCCATGTTTCATGGTCCTGGATAAGATTTCTTATATTTTCTAAGAAAATTATGGCATATAATAATTTAATTTCTAAAAAAGAATTTTTTAGGGTTTTATCCCCTAAAAAAAAGTACTAATCCAAATTTATTTGGTCGCGTTTGTTGTGCAGTTGTTTACTGGGTGTACTGGTACCACTGGGTGTACTGGTTTTTTAACTGGTTCGGGTCCGACAGGATGTACAGGTACCACTGGTTTGATTGGTTTTACTGGTTTTTTGATGTTGGTCTTCTTTAACACTTTCTCTGTTACATTAACCTTCCACTGTAGCTGTTTGGTCTTGATCTGGAAGTTCTTGATCTTGATGTTTGCAGGTGATGTTGGATTTTTAAGGTAACTTGTTATGGCAGTGTTTAGTTTAGTTGCTTGTTTTTCGTACTGATTCAGTGCACTTAGTAGGCCTTTATTCTTTGTTGTGTTGTTGTAAGTTTTTTTAAGACTTTCTATCTTAGTTATAAGAGTATTTAACTGTGTTTGTACTGCAGTTAATTTTGCAGTTTGATTACCTGTTAAAACCACTGTTTTGGTGGTTGTGGTGTTCGCTGCATATATTGGTGCCGTGCCAGCCAGTATGGTGACCACACAAAATACTGCAAATAGTTCTTTTTTCATTATTTCGCCTCCGATCCTTGAATCCTTAATAATTAAAGGTTTCAGGACTGGGTAACCTATACCTTCAAGATCGTATATAAACCTTTTGATTTAAATCTAAAAAAAACAGCCGTTTAGAAGGATTTATAGAAATTAAAGCCCAATTAACAGTTTTTGTTTTTGCTGTTGACTGAAATCATCATTTACTTAATATTTTTAATGAAAATTACCAATTTAAACTTGGTTTGTCCGAATAAAGCTTTCCACAACGCTGTTAGTTTGGGGTAAAGTTGGAATAAATTGTTGATATTCACATGAGAAGAGAATCATTACAAAATACTCAATTTTAAACAGTTATATTTAAATTTAAACCTTGATTGAACTGTTTTTATGATTTATAATGATTTTATAAAAAAAAGAATACCTTAAGAATTAAGTTGTATTTGTAAAAAAAAGATGAAAATTAAAGTAGTTTAATTTTCTAAGATGTATGCTGATTAAAAAATTTTGGAGTTTATTCTACTATGTCAGCGAAACCGAAGTTCCTTCTCACAGAGTTAACTCTGATCCTTACTTCATCGCCGACTTTAGCACCTGCAACGAACACAACAAAACCTTCGACACGAGCAATTCCGTCTCCGTCCCTGCCAGTATCTTCAATTTTAACATCGTATTCTGAACCTTCTTCTATAGGTGCGTTATTTTCCCTTTCATTTCCGTAATTA
>JAEZAV010000125.1 GCA_023430285.1 Methanobacteriota archaeon
GGTTGGTTGTTAATTCATCTGAAACCAGGCTTGCTGTTTGGTTTGTGTTGTTGTTTGCAAATTCTGTACAGTTTTTATGTATGTCCAGGAAGGTTTGAAGTTCCTGGGGGTGCTGATCTATAAAATCCTGTCTTGCAACAATAACACAGCATGGATGGTTAGGCATTATCTCATCGGAGTACATGAGTACCCTTCCAACATTTGTGAAAGGTGCAATTGAAACGTAGGGTTCGTATGCAATGTATCCATCCACCTTGTCGGATGCCAGTGTGCTTGGGAGCATGAATATGTTGACAGATGAAATATCAACTTGCTTTTGTGTGATGTTGTACTTGGCTAGTTGGTAGAGTAGTAAAACCTGTTGTATTGAGCTCACACCAGGGGTTGCTATTCTTTTACCCACCAGATCCGTTGTGTTGTTGATGTCTGAATTGGTACTTACAACTATTCCACTGCCATCCTCATTTACTGCTCCAACTATCTTGATTGGTACACCCTCAGCTATTCCCTGTAGTGCGGGTGCTATACCAATATAGCCCACATCAATATCTCCACTTGCAAGGGCAGACACTATACTGGATCCTGTTGATATTGATGTTGATTCAACATTCAAACCATTGGCACTGTACTTATTCTGTGCAAGGGCAATGAACAGTGCAGCATCATGATCACAGGGTATGTATGCTACTCTGATCTTGTTGGTGTCTGAACTCGAATAGGTAGAGCTCACAGCCAAACCAACAACTATTAAAACGCCCAAAACAATGAGCAAAGTTCTTTTTTGATTCATTGGAAAACCACATTCACTTTGAGTATTGTATAAATTTTTTTAGGATTCCATGTCTCCCTAAAATTATTACAAGATAATCTATGCAGTACTATTATTAATAATTAACATTAACTTAACATTTCTACTATAAATACCAATCATTTTCTTAACAGAATAATTAGAAATAGTTAAGCTGGATCCAACTAATAAAATTAAAAATAAGCCATTTATATTTAGTATCTTGGAGTTTAGAATCTGATCTTTAGTGTTGTGACTTGTTAAGTTCAAATTTTTAAGGGAAATTCTTTAATAGGAGAATATGGTTGGAATTTTGGATCTGTTTTGGATCTGTTGTTCGTAGTTGTAGTGTGCAAGTAACTTTTCTTCGCCTGTTTCTGTTTTAATTTTGTACGCTGTTATGGTTTCATCATCAATGAGTACTTTGTTGTATGATGGAGTGTTATCTCCGTAGAGTCTGTTGGTTGTGGCTGTACCTGAATTTAATATCACCATATCATCTATTTTCCAGGCATTTGAAACGTGTTTATGTCCATTTAGCACCAGGTTAACACCGTGACTAACCAGAAGTTTTAAAACATCTCCAGAATCCAGGAGTATGTTTCTTTCACGGCCTGTTTGTGGTATTGGTAGCAAGTGATGGTGGAATGTTACAGCTGTAAATCTGTCCCTGGGAATCCTGTTTAGTACATCATTTAACCATTCTATCTGGTCAAATCCTATTTTTCCATCGTGGATGTCCGGTTCTGAAGAATCCAGACCGATTAGTACGATATCTTCATTTTTGTCCGTTGCAACAAATCTTCTTTCTCCTATGAGTTTTCTGAAGTGCACCAAACCCACGTTGCATGAATCATGATTTCCAGGTACTACGTAGGTTTCAGCTATGTTGTTGAGTTCGTAGAGAAATTCCCGGGCCAAGTTGTAATCTTCCAGATATCCCAGGGCAGTTATGTCCCCTGCCACCACTATCAAATCGGGATTTTCGTATTCTATCTGAAATTTAAGGTTGTTTTTAAGCTTTTCATCGAATTTATATTCTCCAAAATGAAGATCAGATATATGAATCAGCTTTTTATCCATCATTTTTCACCATGACAGGTTTTTATCATTCCATATTCTTTCTTAGCCTCCAGGATAGTTTGTGAGAGGTCCTGGAGGCATTCTATCTGGATGTTCCTGAAAAGATTGAATCATTCAAATGGAACCTTTGATTAAGGCTGATGATGAAATTAAGCTGGTTCCATAGGGGATGAAAATCATTTTCATTGTTTTTTCCTAGATATCATTTTTTTTCATTTTCCCATTCTCATATAAAGTAGTAAACCTACTACTATAAAAAGTTTCACATTTAGTCATAAATAGTTCTCATAATGCAATATTTATTTGCATTGTAATGAAATACATAGTTTCACAGTTCGTGAATAATAACACCCAAGGAACAAATAAATAAAAAAAATCTTAACGTCCAAATAACTATTCCAACTACTAAACAAAGATTTAAATGTCCAAATCTGGTTTAATAGTAGCATTATCATCTAAATAAAAGTAGATTATGAATATCACAAGCATTATTAGACTGTAACTTGCCCATAAAATTATTGAAGGGTATGTTGTGTTCTCTCCATTTCCAAGTTTAATAATTCCCACAACTATTGAGATGGTTAATATGATCATGAACCCTACTTGGGGTAAAATTTCCTTAAATCCAGTTCTCTCTACCTGATTTTTCGCACCTTCCTTTGGAGTTACATTGAACTTCAACTCCTTGTTGATAAGCCCATATATCAATGCCTTGGTGTAGACAGGAAACAAACTGAAAAATAGGGCCTGTGAAAGTAGGAGTTTTCTGAGTGGGTAACCCCTTTCTAAATAGCTTGCAAGTGTAAGGGTTATTATCATGACCACAAATATGTAAAAAGGAATATTCAACGACCCCAAAACCAATGGTTTGAGATTGAAAGTGAGGACGATAACGGGATACAAAAGCCATACAAATATGGCAACACCTATGAAATACCAAGTACCGTTTAAAACTATGTACTCCCACCATTGTAACGATTTAAGGGTACCAGGTTCCTTTATAAATTTACTAATAACCCTCTTTGTGTTTTGAAATGTGCCGTAGGCCCATCTGAGCTGCTGGCCGTAGTATGCTGATAGTGATGGAGGGGCCAAGCCCTCTGCATAAACTTTATCTATGTAAATTGATTTACTGCCGTTACTGTGCAGTTTGAACGAAGTTGATATGTCTTCAGTTATACAAGTTTCATCCATACCCCCAACTTCTTTCAAATGGTTTAAACGTATGATAACGTTGGTTCCACAAATGTATGCGGTTTTGTTTACACACAGTCCCCGGCATATGTGTTTATAAAAGATATGTTGTTGAAATGAGTATGCCAATCCAAGCCTGTCATTTTCACGGGCTTTGAAGTATTGAGGTGTCTGTATAAAAGTTAGATCAGGATCATTTTCCAAAAGTGGGATGAGATCTGCCAGTACCGATCTTTTAAGTCTGTGATCAGAATCTAAAATAAGTAGGTACTCAAATTTCTCAGGGAGGCAACCAACAGAATCATTGATGGAACCTGCCTTGTAACCCCTCAAATTATCCCTGTAGATGTAGTTTATATTCAGCTTCCGGGACATTTCCTCAGTTTTATCACGAATTTCCAGATCAGTAGAACTGTCTATTAGGAAAACCTCGTAGTTCTGGTAGTCCAAAGATTTAGCATCTACCACTGTCCTTTTCACCATGTCTGGATCTTCGTTTAACGTTGGAATTACAATGGCCACAAATGCATTTCCACCATTACTATCCTTCTTATTTTCGATTAATTCATCGTCGTAGAGAATAACAGATTTTAATATGTGATCTAAGTAGCCTACACAGTGCAATCCGCTGTATAAAAATGATAACAACAACACCCCCGAAACTACCTTCTCAAATAGCGAGAGATCAGCATTCATGAGTGGTGTGAAATTGGATAGTATGAAAATGAGTATTGTCAGAAATAAAAAGAATGAAAAGAAAGTTATTAAGAGGGATAAATTATCTCTGTACTTGAAGCTGTAGATATGAAATTTTTCATGGAAAAAAGATTTCATACTTTAATATATTGACCATAAGACATACATTTTTTATGATTTATCCCCTAAAAACTGTTTAATTATTTTTGTACAGTTTCATGCATCACGGCACATAATATAATTTGACATCAGTAATTCGAGAGTTATCCTTAATGGATCCTTGTTCTTTGAAAAAATACTGTGAAGATTATTTTACAGGTTGTCTTATCACTGTTTTGAGGTTTTCTGGTTTTGCCCTTCTTATGTCGCTTAAATATATTTCATGGTGTTTAGTTCCTTCAATACTTCCATCGAAACTGTATCCATTTGCTTCGATATATTCGTGAAGTTTTTCTACTGTGGGTCCCTCTTCAGAGAATGGGCCTAGATGTAGTATCTGTGCGGATTTTCCCTCTCTAAATTTTTCAAGTCTTAACTTGGAAATGGATGGGAGTTCCTTCTTCTTTAAAATTTCCTCCACAACTGTGTTGACCATTTCAATATCAATGAAATCTGGTTGACGAATCATTACAGTCCATTTCCAGCCATCTTTATCATCTACACTGAAATCTTCCATGTTATCAGCCCACCATAAACCTTCAAGGGGCATGACAACATAGTCCTGTGATAATTCCTTTTTACTCATGAATTTGACCTTGTACGAAACTGGAAAAATTGTTTCCATGGCATCC
>JAEZAV010000172.1 GCA_023430285.1 Methanobacteriota archaeon
TGGTGCAGTTGGATCCAGTGCAAATTCACATTGGAAACCATATTTCTCCAATGCCTTTGCAATATTTAGTGCTGTTACAGCATCTCCTCCAATTCCTCTACCTGTAACCACGAACAACGCTTTCATACAAATCTCCTTGATACAATGTTAGTTTGAATCTAAACAATTAATGGGTTAAACTGTTTTTAAACTAGTAAAAATTTTTATATTTTAAAAAAACCATCCCAATTTTCATTAATTTCCATATCTTATTTGGTTCATATCTTTCAATCTGATCCTTTATAATTGTTTAGAGTATCAGGATATACAAGCTAAAAAAAAAACCTTATTATTTAAGATATCTGAATTCCCTTATTGAACCAAAATAGTCAGTAAACAAAAATAACAGTTTATAAATTGAGGTGGGTCCAAAAATAGTGGTAGAGACATATTTGTGATTGATTTACTTGGGTGATAGTATGGAGTCTGATGAATATGTTATCCAAACATCCTCTTTAACTAAAAAGTTTGGAGATTTCACTGCAATAAATGATTTAAACCTTAAAATTAAAAAAGGAGAAATTTATGGCCTGTTAGGACCTAACGGTGCTGGTAAAACCACAACTATTCGGTTACTATGTGGGCTTATCAACTACAAAATTGGAGAAGCATACGTGCTTGGAACCAAAATTCCAAATCACTCAATAGCTCATCAAATAGGTTACATGCCTCAAGAAACAGCTCTTTACAAAGGATTGAGTGTTCAGCAGAATATGGAATTTTTTGGGGAGATATATGGCCTTGATAAAAAGAGGATAAGTGATAGGATAGATTCTCTGCTTGAATTTATTGACCTTAAAATCTGGAAAAATGAACTTGTTGAAAATCTGAGCGGTGGAATGAAGCACAGGGTTTCACTTGTTTGTGCACTCATACACGAACCAAAACTCTTATTTTTAGATGAACCAACAGTTGGAGTTGATCCAGAGTTACGGGTTTCATTCTGGAAGTACTTCAACGATCTAAAGAATAACGGTGTTTCAATACTTATCACAACTCACTACATGGATGAGGCAAGACACTGCGACAGGATAGGCTTCATGAAATCTGGAACTCTCATAGCTGAGGATGAACCATCCCAGCTACTCAAAATTTCTGGTAAAAAATCACTTGAAGATGCTTTTCTCGTATTTTCTAGGGAGGTTCGTGAATGAATCTTTCAAGAACTTTAGCGGTGACTAAAAGGGTTTTTAGAGATATTAAAAATGATAAACGTACCATTGCCCTAATTTTAATCGCCCCAATATTTGCCATGTTTGTGTTTGGACTTGCATTCAGTGGAAATGTTGAAGATGTGAACACCATCATAGTGAACCATGATAGTGGCCTTGTTTTACCCAGTGGTCAGAACATATCGATTTCAAATGATATTATTTCCAATTTAAACACCTCAGTCATGAATATAACCTACATGACAGATGATGCGACTGCAGCTAAGGAAGTTCAAGATGGTAAATCATACGCAGTCATCATATTCCCTGAAAATTTCACGCAAGAGATTATTCAAAGCCAAACAGGAACCAGTTCAGGTAATTCGAATTCAAGTACTGAAATAACTATCAAAGACGATGAAAGTATAGTTAATATTAAAACTGCTATTACTGGAACTGTGGCTGATGCAGTAACCACCACCATGGAAAATAATGGAATAAATCCTCCTGTAAAATTAAGTACAGATCCAATTTACGGTCAAAATGCTCAGTTCATAGATTTTGTTGTTCCAGGAGTCATGGGATTCATTGTTTACCTATTAACCACCCTACTCACACTCCTTGCATTTGTTGGTGAGAGAACATCAGGAACACTTGAAAGGCTACTTTCAAGTCCTATTAAGGAGTCTGAGATGGTGGGAGGTTATGCAATTGCATTTGGAATCATCGGAACTGTGCAGGCAGCATTTCTCCTCCTGGTTGCCATAGCTGTTTTCAGGATAACAGTCATAGGCGATGTTTTCCTGGCATTTCTGGTTGGTGCCCTCCTAGCTGTTGTTTCACAGGCGCTTGGAATACTGCTTTCAAATCTTGCAAAAACCGAAGGACAGGCAGTGCAGTTTGTACCATTTATCATCCTGCCAGTGTTTCTGCTTTCAGGAGTTTTCTGGCCAATACAAGCAATACCAATATGGTTAAGACCATTATCATATTTGGTGCCACCAACCTACGCAGTGGATGCCTGCAGAGCAGTTCTTCTTAAGGGATGGGGTTTAAATCAGATATGGCCCGACATTCTTGCACTCATACTATTCGCAGTTCTGTTTCTCATCCTTGCCACACTATCCCTTAAAAGGCGGAAAGATTAATAGAACATCTAAAGAATTCCTTTTTTTAGTTTTAGAGCAATATTAAATCCAAAACTTAGATTATATCTATTATAAAACATGTTACAGAGATTATAGGGCATATTTTAGCTTTAAAATCTTGGTTTGTACACTGCTAAAAATTTTTATGGAAAAAAGTTCATATTAACGTCTATGTACGATGGTTCGTTGCTGTTTTTTCTGGCTGCATTCCTGTCAATTGTTGTGGGCACAGTGGCAGGATTCGGTACCTCAACAATTTTTCTTCCTATTGCATTGTTCTTTGTAGATTTTAAGACTGCACTTGTGCTGGTAGCTGTTAGCCATCTTTCTGGTAACATCGGCGCCACAACCTTCTTTCGCCATGGTTTGGATAAGAAATTGATAGTGCTCTTTGGTGTTCCAAGCATCTTGCTCACGGTGCTCGGGGCATACTTGGTGGTCTACGTTCCTCAAAACATTTTAATAATAATTTTAGGAATTTGCCTCCTTATTTACTCTGTGACCTTTCTTTTAAAGCCTGATGTCAAGGTGGCTGCAAACAGAAACAACACAATCTTTGGTGGTGGGCTCTCCGGACTATTACAGGGTTTAGCTGGTATAGGTGGACCCATTAGAAGTGCATTTTTAATATCCTACGATCTAGATAAGTACAGATATATAGCCACACTTGCAGCTTTGGCGGTGCTTATCGATCTAACCAGACTGCCAATTTATCTTGCAAACAACCTGCTAGAACCCCAGTACTACTACTACATACCCGTACTCGTGGTTTTAGGAATATTAGGTTCTTACATCGGTAAGAGAATAGTGAACATCATACCACAGGCCCTGTTTAAAAGAATGGTTTTGGTGGCAATTGGACTTGCAAGCATTGTTCTCATTATTGGTGGATTGAAAGTCTAAAAAAAAAGTGGGGCCCTTTAGATTATTTTGCAGAGTAGGGATTGTAAAAAAGTCTTCTAAACCCTAAACTGATCAAGACGGGATTTTTTATGGTGACACTCCTTTTTTTGAGGGTGGTTCTCCTCATCAGATCTCCAAGTCCTCCTCCTGTTAAAACATCCATGAAGTAATCTCCAAATCTGGGATCATTGATGTTTAGATTTTTTTCGAGGAACTGTTTCAAGTTGTTCTGTCTGAGGTAGGCTATTACCATGGTTGTTAGTAAGAGCAGGACAAGCGTTACAACGAAGGTTGTGGTTGGTGTGAAGTTGCCAATTAGGCCTCCTAAAAATGCAAATGAAACACCCAGGGCCACTGCAAAGCTGTGATTTCCAACTTCACCCATCATTATTTTGCCCCTGTAGTCCAGTGGTGCGTATCCAAGGCACGCTGCAAGTAGTACGAGTACTGGAAGGTAAAGGTATCCGAAGGCTAAAATTCCCATGAGTACCAGTGCTCCCATGATTATAACAGTTGTGCATGCTGTTCCAGGCTGCATATCTGCTATGTTCATGGGTTGGATCATGAGGGCTATGAGTATCGAAACTGGTCCGAGGTAGAAGTATCCCACAACCATGACCAGCAGCATTCCAATACCCCTTGAAAGCTGTCCAAATTCTAAGTTGCTTCCCCTGATCTTTTTCCTTCCAACAATATCATCTAACAGTGCAAATAAACCTATTATGAGTATTAAATATTTGCCTGGAGCCGGGAAAAAGATGAGAAGAACTATGAAAGGGGCTATGCCCACTGCCCTTGGAGTGCCTCCCCTTATGTTCGTGTAGAGATTTCCCCCGAATCTGGTTATGAGTTCCTTAAATCCCAGTGTCAATAGTAGGGATGCTAAAAAAACTGTAACAACCGTAGCTAATTCGTTTAAAATTTTCTTTCTCCCCTGTTATTTCTTTTTGTGCAGTTATATTAGTCTAAATTGGATTTGTTTAGCTTCTTGTGAGTGGATATCGGAGTGTGGATGCTATGCCTCCCAAAGCTGAGAGTTGTTTACCTCCGTCGTGTTCGCTGCTTATTATTACCACGTTTCCACCCATGTTTTCTGTTAGATCCATGAGTTTTTCAATGTCCCCTTCACGTACCAGTTCATCTATTACAAGAAGTGTTTCTGCGGCTCCTGTTTGAACTGCTTCACCCACCTCTTTTTTACCGTATGCAACTAGTTTTGAGGATTTTCCGATTTCTGAGAGCAGTTCTTCAACCTTCCTGATTTCAAAGGCTATTCTTCCCTCTGTGGCCATTTTTTCTATTACACCCTTCTTCAGAACTTCGGTTATTCCTGTTCTTCCACCTGCACCCGTGCTTTCAAGTACAGTCATCTTGGCTATGTCGGCGTACTTTTGAGTGAGAAAATCATGGAAATCTCCCTTTGAAAATCCTGGTCCTGCTAGTATCACGGTATTAACTTCTTTAAATCCTTTGATGACTTCTGCTAGTTCTGTGAAAAAGTCGTTTATGACTTGTTTACGATTTTTCTGTACTATTCTTTTGCCTGATACACTGCCGATTATGGGTCCGTAGTATTCTACTCCGTACTGTCTTATAATCCCTATGTCTGCAACATCGTCTTCTATTGCAACTATTAATGCAGATGGTTTTTTTGAAGATTTTATCGAATCCTTAAGTCTTTTAAGGTTCCATTTGGACCAGTGTTCCTTCTGGATTTTTATTGAATTTTTGAGTTTGAGATCTAGGGTGTGGAAGGAGCCCAGTGGCACCAGATCTTCGGGACCTATTTCTATGGTTCCTGTTGCCCTTAATTTTCCTGTGTACTTGTGGAAACTGATATCATCCACCCTTACACCCATGAAGAACGTCTTTTTTATTCCTCTGTCACTCCTGATCCTTTCTCCGGTAGAATCTTGGATCCTTCTACTGGTGAGGGATGATACCAAATCATTCTTTTCTATTATATGGGATAAATGCCACAGATCATCGAGTGTTTCTGGAACTACTTCTATTACTCCCTTCTTTTTATCTTGATAAACTATGCGCAAATGTAACACTCCCTATTTTCAGTTTAATTCACTATCGATTTCAGTGCTTCTCATCTGATCTTTTAATTTGTTAATATTTTAAACTTTGGTGAAAAAAAATGGCTTTGATCTTTTCATAAAATGAACCATCCCCCACATGACCTTGATAGTAGGTTTACTTACACTAATGTAATATGATAATCTCAATCGTAGCAAGTTACCAAGTAATAACTTATAAAAACAATTGAAGCACATATTAGTTAACAGTGATAATTAATGCCGGACAAAATTTTGATTGTTGAAGATGAAGTAATCACCGCCATGGACATCAAGAACATGTTGAAAAACTTTGGATTTGATGTTGTAGGAATCGCTTCCACTGGAAAGGATGCGATCAATAAGGCAGAAGAATTCAGATCAGACCTCGTACTTATGGATATCAGTCTCAAGGGAGAGATGGATGGAATTGAAGCTGCTGAAGAAATAAAATCTCTTTACGATATTCCAGTTGTTTATATGAGTGCATTCACTGACACCAATACCTTCGAAAGAATAAAATTTACCAATCCCTATGGTTTTGTAAATAAACCCGTGAGTTCTGAGCTGCTTCTGATATCCATCGAAACAGCCATCTACAAACACAACCTCGATAAAAAATTGGCAGAAAGTCAGGAAAAACTCAGGGATGCACATGACAATCTAGAGTTAAGGGTTCAAGAAAGGACGGCTGAACTTGAAAATGCCTACAAAGAACTTTCAGATATTTATAACAATGCACCCTGCGGTTATCATTCTCTTGATAAAGATGGTTACTTTGTTAAAATTAACAACACAGAACTCAAATGGCTCGGATACTCCATGGATGAAATCATTGGAAAAAAGAAGTTCCTAGATCTTGTGACTGATGAAGGTGTTAAAATATTTGAAAAAAATTATCCTGGCTTCGTAGAACGGGGATTTGTGCACGATCTGGAATATGACATGATCAAAAAGGATGGATCACTAATAACAATTCTTTTAAGTGCTACAGCAATTTACGATGATGATCACAACTTTTTGACGAGCAGATCAACAATTTTTGATATAAGTAATCGTAAAAAGATGTAATAACAATTTTTGAATAGTCTTGCAAAGGTTCCAAACTACCTTCAAAATCAAGCTATTTTTACTTAATAAATTGATCTAACCAAAAAAGGATAAAAAAAATAAGAATTGAATCATTTGCTTAATTCTTATTTCGTTTTAATACTTGCCTGTTTTAAAAGTTGATATGTACTTGGAGTTTTTGTTCCCTGCTGCGTCCTTAACTGCACCTGTAGGTACGTATATTTGATAGTTGTTTAAGCTGAGCCTGCTTCGAACCATTTTAATTGTTAGCTTGTTTTCTGACACTGATTTTGTGATTGTCACGAGTTTTCCTGTGTTCTTGTTTTTAATTTGGATGTTGTTGTACTGGCTGGCTTTATAGATCTTTTCGTTGAATGTCAGGGTTATGGGTGCTGTCAACGAGAACCCCAATTGATTGTTCTTTGGTGTTGATTTCACTATTTTAGGCGGAATCTTGTCGATTATATAATTTTTAGTGTAAACTGCGGATTTATGCGAAAACTGATCCATTGCAATAAATTTCAGCAGAGTTGTAGAGTTTATGCTGATTGGTTTGGTGTATTTCTGGCTCATGTTGTTCGGTGTTTTACCGTTGGTTGTGTAATAGATTGTTTCCATTCCATTCACCTGTAACTTCACCAGCTGATTTTTGTTGTAGATTCCGCTCGATGTGTTGGCCCAAGGATTTGAAAAGCCATTTCCCAAGATAGGTCCCGTACCATTTCCACTGAAGTTTCCACCACTCAAGACAGTTATTCCCACTGATCTTTCTAATGGATCTTGTAGTGCCATGTCAATGCCGTAACCCTCCAACACTAACTGATTAAATTTGGCCATTACGCTTAATGTCTTTCCCGCAGCTTCAGGGAGCACCTCAACAGTTAATATTCCAGTTCTTTGTTGGCCCCTCTCAACATATCTCATCCTATAAATGTCCCACACATCACTAGCTGGATCGTAGTTCTGAAGATATTTATCAGGCACAACAAAGGACACGAATTTCGTACCGTTTGGTACTGGAAGGTACACTGATACAGGACACCAATCAACTAATCCTGTGTTGGTTATTGTTACCAAGATTTGTACAGTATCCCTCACGTGGGCCGTAGCTTCAGATGTTCCTAGAGATAATGAGCCTGAGTACAACAATGTAGGATCAACCGGATTTATAACTGTTGAACCAGAATCAATAGTGGTTTGCTGTGGATTTTCAGCATTTGCAGCTGAAATACAGCTGAATATGATTATAAAAATAAATATTAATGGTATTTTATTAATGTTTGTCATTTAACCCCCCACAGTTAATTAGAATTTCTAAATTTAACTTATTTCAATTTGAATATAAATACATATCGATAAATTCAAAATGAAAAATTGGTTTATGATTCTCGTTAAAAAGTCCAATTTTTCCCAATGCAGATTGTTTATTGAAATTCATTTCCATAACAGACGAAAAATATGAAAACTAAACTCTTAAATATTTAAATCATGGAAAGTGTTGTGTGAGTATCTTGGGTTAGGTTGTAAACCAAGTTCATCAATATATTAATAATGGTAACATTTCGTAATAATTTTATTGCGTTAAAGCCGTCTATAACGAAGTTGTATAGAAATGACCAATATTTTCAGAAAAATTAGGGGAAAATATTTGGAATCACATTTTTTCAATCCAGCCAAAAATTTGGCTTTTGGATACAGTAAAATCAAAATATTGCAAATGCCCCCTAAATCCGGTGGCCCACCTATACCACCCAGCACATATACGGTGTTTTTGATTAAAATTAGAAATCATCTGATTTGTACAGATAATAAACGAATTTCTTCCAACAGATCCAACTCAAAATTATGAACAATTTCATGGGATCAATTTATATTAAATTTTATTTTTCAAATCGAAACCTGAATTAAGTAGCCTCAAAAAATTTCAATTTATTTTTCTTGATTAGTTCTTTAAAAATGTTATTTTTCAACAATATTTTATATTCCAACATCAATAGACATATAGAGTAAAGGGGATTCTGTATATGACCCTAAAGTAACTGAATTTCAGAAGGGATTTAAATGGTAAAAGTTGCAGTAATTGGTGGAACAAGGGGTTTAGGCCGATGGATAGCTAAATTTTTAGCTGAAAAAGGTTTTAATGTCTTGATTACCGGTAGGAACATCACTGAAGGTGAACTGGTTTCAAAGAAGATTGGTACAGGTTACACCAACAACAATGTACTGGCAGCTGAAACTTCAGATGTGGTGATAATCTCCGTACCAATACATGCAACACCCAACATCATCAAGGAACTTGCACCACTCATGAAACCTGGCTCCCTACTCATGGATGTGACTTCAGTCAAGGAAGAATCTAGTCAGTTGATGGAAGAGTACGCTGCAGAAGGTGTTGAGGTTGTTCCATCCCATCCCATGTTCGGACCCAGGATCAGATCACTCGATGGCCAGGTGGTAGTGCTCACACCATCTGTGGATGGAGCATGGTACACCAAGGTCTACAAATTTTTAGAAGGGGAAAATGCCAGGATAATTGTCACCACCCCAGAGATCCATGATAGAATGATGAGCATTGTACAGGGACTCACACACTTCGCATACGTGAGCATTGCAGCCACCATTGAAAGACTCGACATTGACATCAAGGAGTCTAGGAAGTTTGCAAGCCCCATCTACAACTTGATGCTGGATACCATTGCAAGGATAACTGCTCAAAACCCTTACCTGGTTTATTCAATTCAGACCTCGAATACGTACATCAAGGATGCCCATGAAACCTTTAACGAAACTTTCAACGAGCTTAAGAACATGATTGCAGATGGTGATGAAGAAGGATTTGTACATGCCATGAGTAATGCTGCCAAACACATCGATGATCTTGAAAGTGCACTTGGAAGATCTGATAAAGCCATATCTGCATTGTCTGAAGAGGTTAATATTTTAAAGAACCTTGTGGGAAGGGAAGTTGGGCTTAAACACATCTACTCAGGTAAGGTTCATGTTGGAATGTTGGAGGAGCTTAAACCTGAGTTTCTGGTTTTAAGATATAACAACAGTTCAACAAAACTTAAACTATCAAATGTGGAAATATTAACTGACAAAGATCTAAGGGATTGGAAAATTAACAACTATCCACTTAGGAGCTACGATGTATCTGCTGTTTTCCCAGAATCTGCAGATCCCGAGGTTGTTGTGGCCACTGTCCAGGGACTTGAGGGTGTTGTGGATGCCGAAGTCATGGATACCTACAGTGGCAGTCAGATTCCAGAGGGCAGTATCAGTATCACGTTGAGGTATTTGGTGTTTGAGGATGATGCTGTTTTAGAAGTTGAAAAACTTTTAAAGGGATTTGGATGTCAAATACGTTGATTTAATTATTTTTTTTCACATTTTTTTCCATGTTCTAAGGCTTTTTTTAGTTTATTTGGTCAATTTCCATCCTTTGTTTTCAAGATTTTTTTTATTACAAATCGACAAGTTTTTTAGCACAAAAACACAACATATATATAGTAGAAAAAACAATGTTATAGTAACATGAGTTAACTAAAAGAAGAAAATTGATTAAAACTATTTTACACGTTTACAAAGCATTTCGAACATATTTAACAGAAGATTAGGAGGGGTTTTATATGGAAAATAAAGAAATGAAATTAAAAGTTGCTGAAGCCTTCTCACAGGCTGATGTTGGAAGGTCAGTTGCAAGGATCGACCCTGCATGCATGCAGAAACTCGACCTTTTAGACGGAGATATCATAGAAATTGAGGGAAAAAAATTAACTGCAACCAGGGTTGCATCCTCACAATCCGATATTGGCCTTGGAATAATACGCATAGATGGATACATCAGAAAAAATTCAGGAACATCCATTGGTGAAGAAGTCACTGTCAGACATGCCAACTACAAAGAAGCCAAGAAAGTGGTACTCGCCCCAGTTGAACAGGAAATACTAGTAAGGGGAGATGTTAAAGCTGCATTTCTTGGAAGGGTGCTCAGCCAAGGAGACATGATCATAACTGGTGTAAGGCAACAACAACAGCAAACCATGCGTTCAGGACTCTTCGATGAGTTCTTCAGGGACGTTGCCCCTATGGGCGAGATCAAACTCGCAGTTGTAAGCACCAAACCTGCAGGAATCGTACAGATCACTGAAATGACAGATGTTGAAGTGCAAACAGAACCAGTCGACGTATCAAAACTCGAAGGAGTTAAAAACGTAGTTGATGTAACCTACGAAGACATAGGTGGTCTTAAGGAAGAAGTTAAAAAAGTCAGGGAAATGATAGAAATACCCCTGAAGAGACCAGAATTATTTGAAAGGCTGGGAATTGCACCACCTAAAGGTGTATTAATGCACGGTCCACCAGGAACAGGTAAAACCTTGCTTGCAAAGGCAGTTGCAAACGAAAGTGACGCCCACTTCATAGCCATAAACGGACCCGAGATCATGAGTAAATACGTTGGAGGATCAGAGGAACGTTTAAGGGAACTGTTTGAAGAAGCAGAAGAAAACGCACCATCAATCATATTCATAGATGAAATTGACGCCATAGCCCCAAAAAGAGAAGAAGTATCCGGAGAAGTTGAAAGAAGAACAGTAGCACAGCTTTTAACACTCATGGACGGTCTTAAATCAAGGGGCCAGGTCGTTGTAATAGGAGCAACCAACAGACCAGACGCATTAGACGCAGCAATAAGAAGAGGCGGAAGGTTCGACAGAGAAATTGAAATTGGAGTTCCAGACAAAGATGGAAGGGGAGAAGTTCTTCAGATACACACCAGAGGAATGCCTCTGGACGACAAGGTGGATCTCGAAGAAATGGCAGACATAACCCACGGATTTGTCGGTGCAGACCTTGAATCACTCTGTAAAGAAGCTGCAATGAGGGTACTAAGGAGAGTTCTTCCAGACATAAAAGGAGACGAAGAAATATCCAAGGAAACCCTTAAGAAAATGATTGTAACCAAAACAGATTTCAAAGAAGCACTCAAAGAAGTCCAACCTTCAGCACTGCGTGAAGTGCTGGTTCAAGTACCAGATGTTAAATGGGAAGACATAGGAGGATTAGCAAACGCCAAACAGGAACTTCAAGAGGCAGTTGAATGGCCTTTAAAATATCCTGAAAGCTTTGAAAAGTTCGGTGTGAGACCACCAAGAGGAGTGCTCATATACGGACCTCCAGGAACTGGTAAAACCCTGCTTGCAAAGGCAGTTGCAAACGAAAGTGACGCCAACTTCATAGCAGTCAAAGGGCCAGAACTCCTATCAAAGTGGGTTGGAGAATCTGAGAAGGGTGTGCGTGAAGTCTTCAGAAAAGCCAGACAAACAGCACCAACAGTCATATTCTTCGATGAAATCGATTCAATAGCATCTGCAAGAGGAGGATCAAGCACAGATTCAGGAGTAACACAGCGTGTTGTAAACCAACTCTTAACAGAGATTGACGGTTTAGAAGAACTGCAGGACGTAGCTGTGATTGCTGCAACCAACCGTGTAGATATCCTTGACCCTGCCCTAACAAGACCTGGAAGATTTGACAGGCATGTAAAGGTAGATGATCCAGATGAAGAAGCAAGGTTATCCATATTCGAAGTTCACACCAAGGATATGCC
>JAEZAV010000188.1 GCA_023430285.1 Methanobacteriota archaeon
CCCATTTTTCCAGAACTCATGTTAGTAATTCCCCTAACAGAATCTATTGCCTCATAAGTTCCGCCAGCACTGATGAGAACCTTTTTACCCCTAAGTTTACCCTCAGATGTTTCACGTAAAGCTTGGAGCACTATGTCATCAATGGCCGGAAATTTAGCCTTGCCTTCTTCCCTTTTGGGCTCTAAAAATAGTATTCCTTCTTCTTTTAATCTATCTATATTCTGCGAAACAGCACGATACATTGACTCATGCATGGAGGGAACAAAGACAGTTGGAGTTTGATAACCAAACCCAGTTATTAAAAGGGTGCTGATTGGATTGTCTGCCATTTTATAGGCAAATTTACTTATTATATTTGCTGTGGCTGGTGCCACCAGTATCAGATCTGTCTGGGCATACTTAACATGCTCAATATCCCCTGTAAGTTCTGTTACTACCTTTTGACCCGTGGCAAACTCCATGGCATTCGGATGAATTATGTTACACGCATCTTCGCTCATGAAACATTTAACATCAAAGCCTTGTCTCTTCAGTTCCCTAGCTAATTTAACACATTCTGTTGCTGCAATACTTCCTGTAACACAGAGCACAATTTCCATTTAACCCACCTTCAGTTTCTGTCAACTACCAAAACAGTTTTTTCGCCTGTTAGAAGTTCAATTATTTCATTAAGCACATCGAGTCTTCCAGGAAGCCTTCTTGAATCTTCCTGCACTATCCTGATCTTGTATTTATCATCACCATCTTTACCATACACAACATTAATTCCTGAAACCCTTGCAGGTGATAAAATATCTTTAC
The DNA here is from genome assembly GCA_023430285.1 of Methanobacteriota archaeon. Lineage (GTDB taxonomy): Archaea > Methanobacteriota > Methanobacteria > Methanobacteriales > Methanobacteriaceae > Methanobacterium_B. Next base: position 802 of record JAEZAV010000188.1, read on the forward strand.
TTACAGATTTCAAATCAGAATCTTGACCTACCACCCTAATCTTCTTACCTACAGTTCTGGAAAGTTCTCTCACGATCTTACCATTTTTACCTATGAGTTTGCCGACCTGATCCTGATCTGTGACAATTATAACAATATCTCCAACTTCGATGGTTTTTTTAAATCCAATTTTTCCATCACCAATTTTGAAGAGCACCTTAGCAATGTCCAAGTCAATTTGTGAGATTTCACCACTTTCAAGCTTGTTCTCACAGCCCTGACATAAAATTCCACTTTTTAAACAGACATCACATACTGGTAAAACCATTCACATTCCTCCTTTATTGTTATTTTGCTATCGTTACAAAAATTATTATTTGATTAGGTCCTTGACTCCCAAAAAAACAAATTGAGCCAGATAAGAGAAGTATCAAGATAAATAAAAATTCAAGCAATTAATGAAATTAAAGAATAAGAACCTGTTAAACTTCGAGTAAATCATAAATTTTTCCCTATTTTGTACATCACACCTGAAACTTTTGATGTAAAAACAAAAACAGGTGATTATGATTTTATTTGGGCTCTTCTTCCATAATTATAAATATAGTGATTTTAATTTGATACTATTTTATTGAATTTTATAATATATAATGTTGCATTTGGATTAAACATTGATAAAATCAAGGTTGGCGTTTATTTAAAGTACATCTAAAAAAAATTAATAAAAGCGGACGGGCACTCTTAATTAGTCGCATCCATCCTTTGAATCCCTATGAATTTCCAATCAAAAAAATAATTGATTATCAGTTTTTTTCAAACCAATTTACTTTGCACTGAAACTGTTGATAATCAGGTTGAAATTATTTTGTTCATTCTTGAAATCACTTTGATTCGCTACACAAAGTATCACGTAGATAGTACCGTTTTCATTCAACCATACTGCCCTGTACTCCCTAGGATTTGTTGAATTGGTTGTGTAAACATTTTCTAGAGCACCGGTCCCATTTACAGTTATATTTCCTTCAGATACTTGCTGATATCCTGTATCATTGAAAAATGTAGCATAGTTTGACGCATATGCTGCAGATAGGTTGGATGCTGTGGCGTTTGGTTTTTGTATTACCACAACTGTGGATGGGCTGCCCGATTGCATAGAATTCGGATCTGCAACTGCTGCTACTGCATTTGGAGCAGTTGGATTGGCAGTTGCCCATTCGCCAGGATAGTTGAAAGAAATATTGTTCTGGGAATATGTTTGGGTCTCGTTATTTTTTTTGTTGTCTGTTACACATCCAGACACCATCACCACTGCACACAGTAGAATAAATAGGATAACTAAATATTTTTTCAATTTTTACACCTCAATAACTGCAAACTATCCTGTGCTGTTACCTGTTTTAGTTGTTGTTCCCGTTGTAGAGGAACTGTTCTTTTTCGTTGTGTTAGTTGTTTTTGTGGTTTTGTTGGTGGTAATTGTCTTGTTAGCAGTTGTGTTGGTGGTGTTGTTTATAACAGGAAATGCACTGTCATTAACTGTCATGGTTACTGATGAATTGTTGGAGGGCATACTCATGACATAAACACCATAGCCTGTTCCAACAAAAAATGCTGCAACTAAAAAAACAATCAAAGCAACCTTTCCCTTGGACATTCCAGATGATTTTGGTTCAACAGGGACTTTCTTGGGAGTTGTAACATACTTCTTTATCAATTCTTCCTTTTCTACAGAATCTTCTTTCTCCTTAAGAATTTCTGATTCAAGAGGAGTTTCATCTACAGTTTTGCCCTGTAGTCTTTTTATCCGATCCGCAGCCAAAATAGTTGATAATTTATCTTCCAAAACCCTTTTTTCCCGACTATATTGCCTTTTAGATACCTTACCATCGGCAAATTGGGTTTCTAGCTTTTTTAAGCTTTTTAATAATCTATCTTTATCTGAAACTATATTAATCCTCTCCATGTGTAGGAGGTTTATAAAATTTTATCTCCTTACGATTTTTAGGGTCTTTCCCAAAAATAGTAAACACTTTTTATTATGATCTACTTTTAAAATATAAAACTTTTACCATGAATCATTTCCTGATCCCAAAACAAAACATCAATATCCTAACCTTAAAATCAATTTTATTGCCAAATAATATGATATAGATTTAAAGTGGCTGAAAATCTGTAGGTAACCTAAAAAAAATGTTATGTTTGCTTTTATTCTTCAATATCTCTGCGCAGGATATGAACCTAAAACCTTAAGAAATCCCACCTTGGATTTTATGATATCTAAAATGTTGCTGATTGATTCATCAGTTCTGTGCCCATCAAAATCTATGAAAAATATGTACCTACCGAGTTTTTCCTTAGATGGTCTTGATTCAATCTTGGTCAGGTTAATATCAAATTTAGCAAATATTTCGAGTATGTGATAAAGTCCTCCGGGCTTATCTTCCCTCATAGAAAAAACCACAGATGTTTTATCGTTACCTGTAAATTCATGATCTGTTTTACCCAGAACAATGAACCTAGTTAAGTTATTCTTGTAATCCTGAATATCTGAAGCAGCAATTTTGAGGCCGTAAATTTCTGCAGCCCTCTTGGTTCCAATTGCTGCACTATCTTTCCTACCCCTTACCATCTCTGCAGCTGCAGACGTGCTTGGTGTTGAATTGACAATCACTCCCATGCTGTCAGTGAATTTCCTGCACTGTGAAAGTGCTTGAATGTGGGAGTAAACATATTTAATATCCTCAATACTCGCATCTGTATTGATTAAAAGATTGTGACTTATGGGAATTATGATCTCCCTCTTAATTTTCAGGTCGTAGTCGTGCACCATCAAATCCAAGGTAACACCAACAGGACCCTCAATTGAATTTTCAATGGGTACCACACCCATATTCACATCTCCATTTTTAACAGCTTCTAGAACATCTAAAATGGAATCATAGCCCAAAAGATCCTTTCCCACTTGGCTTGCTGCCTGTTCTGTGAATGTTCCTGAAGGTCCAAAAAATCCTATAAGTTCGTGTTTTTGAGTCGTTTCTATCACCCTTTGATGATTGGAACCTTTATCATCCTGAATTTCATTCTCGATGTTTCTGGTCAGTACAATCCGCCCCTTAAATAATTTGATATTCTGTCAGTTGTAGATTGATGTATCCTTCTTATAACTGCTTTCCCATTGTCGAAGGAGTGGACAATCGCAACCACACCAAGATCTCTTAAATGTCTAGCAAATTCCTCTGCATCATCTTTATTTTCAACGTGGATTACAATATCTTCAAAAGCAGAATTATCTCCCGAAATATGCTTTATGGTATTTACCATCGGGAACAGTATGGATTCTCCCAGAAGGTGTGCCCTTTTTCTAATTTCATCTTCAGACTCATCAAGTTCAAATGCCTGAAATCCCTCCCTTATGACCCTGCTAAAAAAGAAAGATCTGCCAAAATCAAATGGATAATTGAAAGCATACTCTATTTCTCCTAGATGTGCTCTGGAGGTCGTGTACTTAACTGGTTCAATTACCATTTCCGGATCCTTGATAACCACTCCCTCCCTATCTTCGTTACCCATTACTTCGATAATGTCAAATATCCTCTCTACAGCCTCTTCAATCGGTATGATGCCATAAGATTTAACGGATGGAAGGTTGTAAGAATCTAATAATTGGTATTTTTCTTTTATAGTCAGTGTTTCGTTGGTAGTTTTGTACCTCAGATCAAATATTCTGAATCCTAGCTTTCCAATTTCCCTGTAGTGATGGGTCACGTATGGATTTTCAGTTCCAACCATTTCACCGCAGATCACGAGTTCAGGGTTATCATTGAAAAAATCTTCCATATCCAATATTTCAGGAGCTTTTTTGGTTGTGTAAGGACATATATAGCCCCCTCTTGTGAAAGCCTTTATTTTATGGTTTATCAACGCCAGTCTAACATTGTAACCATTCATCTTCTCTTCCACTGCAACTTTGGTTTTGAAGTGGTTCGCCAACGATGGATTTAAAAGAAGAGTCCGCCTTATCTTTGGAAATCCCCTGACTATCTCGATCTTATTTCCAAAACAGATCATGGTTCCAGATTCGATGTGTCCAACATCCTTTCTGAACTGAAGCCCCTCCACACCCTGGCCACTGTAGAACTTGATGTTCCCATTTTTAAAGGATCTTTCAAGATTTTCAGATTTTAGATCCAGCATTGTGGGAAGTAATTCAGTTATGAATTCTGGCATTGATACTTCAATTTCTTGGCCACATTCTCCGCAGCTTAAAAAAAAAAATTTGTGAGATTTTGATTTTCCCACTTTAACACTCACATCATGGCCACATCTAGAACATTTGGATGGTGAAATGAATTCAACCAACCTCCTCAAGTTCTGCAATGTATTCTATAATATCTGTCTTTGTTATTATTCCTACAAGTGAACCTTCTTCCTCCACAGGAATACCGCTGTATCGGTTTTCAAGCATCATGGTTGATACTTGTTCCAATGTGGAATCTGGATCGATGGTTCTAACGTTTTGAGTCATCACATCTTCCACCAGTAGGTTTCTAATCCTTGAATTTTTGTACTTGTCAGGCACAATTTTCCTGAAGGATATCATTGCATTTGCAACATCCTTAGCAGTCAAAATACCAACAAGAACATCATCTTCCACAACAGGTAACCTTCCCACTCCGTTGTCTATTAAACTTCTCCTTGCATGTACTAACCTATCTGTCGGACTCACAGAGATAATTTCACTGCGCATTCTGTCGGAAATTTTGGTTACGTTGTATGGTTTTCCCTTGCAGATTTCTAGGAAGCTAGTTTTTGTAAGAACCCCTATAACTTCATCTTTACTTACAACAGGCATTCCATCGAGTTTTTCTTGGATCATTATCTGGGCAACCGTACCAAGACTTTGATCTGCTTCGACAACCAGAGGATCTTGTTCCATTACAGTTGAAACATGGAAATGTGATGGTGGTAGTTTCCCATACTTGGAAGATCCAAGTCTCATGGCTATATCCTTCTCTGTAACCATTCCAACAAGTTCTCGTACATGATCAGAATTGGTGTTGACAACTGGAAGTCTGGATATCTTGTGTTTTTTCATTAGTTTTAGGGCGTCTGGGATGTTCTGATCTTTATCTACCAGTACAATTTCTTCCTTCATTATGTCTTTTACGTGCATTTTATTCCCCCTAAACTTGTTTCATTATTGAATACCTTTTATAAGGTCAGTTTTGGTAATAACACCCACTAAAACATCACCATCTACCACAGCCAATCCATTTATATCATTTTCAATCATCATGTCAGCCGCGGCTGCTGCATCTTCATCTAAAGAAATTTTTATCATGTGGTTTTGCATTATGTCCCCAGCAGTCATCATTGAAACCACTCTAAAATTCTTCTTACTCTGACCATCTTCAGAGTTTCTGATGAAGTAGATTTTTTCAACATTCACCCCAGTCTCAGGATCTTCTATGTAGGCGAAGGATATGTGTTCATGAGTTATAATACCAACAGGCTCATTATCACGAATAACAATCATTTTACCTATCCTGTTATCTTCCATTAAACTTATAACATGGGCTATACTGTGATTTTCATTTACAGTAATAACATCCCCCGTCATAAGGTCGGAAACTTTCCATTTACCCCTTAACTTGTCGGTGTAAATTTTCATCAGGTCAGTTTTCGTGATTATCCCTGCTAGGCCATCTTCATCTACTAGGGGTACAGATCCAATGTGATTTTTTATTAAGAGCTCAATGACCTTCTGCACATCTTCGTCAGGGCTTGCTGTAATGGGATTTGAACTCATAACCCTCTTTATCGATATCTTGTCCAGAGGTCTCGTTTTCCATCGTGGCCCTTTTCCTTTGAGTTTTCTGGTAAGATCCTTCTCTGTTACCATTCCAACCGGTGCCCCATTTTCATCAACCACAACCACCCTACTGATTCCATGGGAAATCATTAGGTTCCTTGCTTGACTCACATGCTGATTCTCCTGAATCACGAACACTTCAGGATTCATTAATTCACTAATCTCCATCATTCAACCACCTCACAATGGTTTTGATATTTGAACCGAGTATCAGGGTTTTAATTTACTTACAGCCTTTAATATATCCCTTTCAGTGATTATGCCCTCCAATTCCCCGTTGTATACTACGGGCAATCCTCCAATGTTTTCATGTTCCATTGATGTGCAAAGATCTCCGAGTCTGGTATTTGCTGTGGTTGCAACTACATTCTTCTCCATTATTTCAGTTATGGTGGTGTTCAACACGTCTTCGGCATCGTTGGAAATCATCCTCTCAAATGCACTGTTTTTCCCTAGGAATTCCAGTATATCTGTCGCGGTGACAATTCCCATTATTTTATCCTTTTCTGGATGAGAAGTTTTACGTTCCTCCCCAACTACAGGAATTCTCCGTAATTTGTTTCGAACCATTATTTTTGAGGCCCCTTCAATTCTAGTTCCAGGAGTTGTTGCAATGACATTCTTTGTCATGTAATCCTCCACAACTTCGTCTGTAAGGACGCCAGATAACAGAATTACAAAATCCCTTTCAGAAACTATTCCCACCATTTTATGATCTGCATCAACCACAGGAAGGGCTCCAATTTCCTTTTTTCTCATGATATCAATGGCATGATCAATTGAATCCTTATGGGTTATCACCTCAACATCTCTAGTCATAATCTCCTTAACTGATTCATTTATTGCACCAAGGAAATTTCCAGGATATTTTTCCTCCAGAATTTTGTATTTGTTCCCTCCTCCAAGAAAGTCAAGTATATCCATGGATGTTACTATTCCAAGGATTTGACCAGTTCCAGGGTTGGTTATTGGAAGTCTACGAAACTTGTTTTTTACCATTGTTTCAGCAGCTTCTTTTATTGTGGTTGTTTGAGGGGCTGTTACCACAGTTTTTTTTGCGATTGCCATAACATCGCCTTCGTGTTCAGAGGCATGGGATTCAAATTCTAATGGGCCTCTATCTCTAGATTTTACTAAATTTATGGTTTCTTTTCTTCTCATCAATACACCTCTCGTGAAAGATGAATTAACACCTATTTTTTGTATTATTTTCTGGATTAAATTTGCAATAGAATGCAAGGATTAAAAATAATGGTTTAAATCCTTTTATTCCAGTAAATAAACGGTAATTTAATGTTATATACGATGAACTACCAATATGTAATCTACAAAACCTAAAAATAAGATTGAATTTAGAAGCCAAAGAGTTAATATTATAGATCAACTTAGATACGTTCCTAAAATATCTTCTCTTGCTATTATTCCAATAATTTTGGATTCTTTTGCTCTTTGGGGTTCCTTTTTTATGTATACTGGATTTTCAACAACAGGCAAACGTCCAATATCATTTTTTAACATGAGTTCAGCTGCCTGTTTGATAGAACTTTGCTCAGTCACTACAATAGGCGGAGTAACCATTACCTTTTCCACCTTTATGGATTTATCAACGTTGTCCAAACCTTTTATGGCGTGACCCGATTTAATAATGTCTTTACGAGTAATTATTCCTATTAATTTGTCTTTTTTAACAACAGGTAATCCTGAAAATCCTGATTCATCCATTAAAGCCCATACTTTAGACAAATGATCATCGTAGCTGGCCTTAACAACTTTTTTTGTAATTATTTCAGTTATGGTTGAATCATCTGCCGAAGATTCAGATCCAATAAGCTCCTTAAGTATGTCCCCCATACTCAGAACACCAACCACCATCATGTTATCAGTTGATTCGACAACAGGAGCTTGAACTGAATCTGATTTAATTAAATTCTTAGCTACATCGCGGATATCCATCTCGGGTGTTGCAATCAGTTTAGGATGTTTCATGATGACCCTTGCTTCGATATTGGATTTTGTCGAAGAAAGAAACATGATGTCTCCCCTGCTGATTATACCTTCAAGACGATTTTTCGATAAAACTGGGATAGAACGGAACCATCCATCCCTAAAAATTGATCTAACCTTTGTTGCTTGGGTGTCAACATTTACTGTAACAGGGTCAGAACTCATTATTTCTCCCACAGTCGTCAAGTTAATCACCATCCAGATCTTCTTTACACTCCTCACAAACAAATTTACCATCAAATACATCTAAATAATCCACATAATTTCCACATACCTCACATG
>JAEZAV010000193.1 GCA_023430285.1 Methanobacteriota archaeon
GTACAAGTGGAATGACACCAATGAGTTACTACGCAGCATGCCAGGCAGGAGTAGATCTTCTTGATACTGCCATATCCCCACTATCCTGGGGAGCTTCACAACCACCAACAGAAAGTGTTGTGGCAGCCCTTGAAGGGACAGGATATTCCACAGGACTGGATCTTAAAACGTTAAGCGAAATAAAGAAGTACTTCGAGGGAATAAGAAAGAAATACAGCAGTTTAATAGACCCAATTTCTGAGAAGGTCGATACAGATGTTCTTCTTTACCAGATTCCTGGAGGAATGCTTTCAAACTTCGTATCCCAACTTAAAGAACAAAATGCTCTTGACCAGTACGAAGAGGTGCTTAAAGAGGTTCCTAAAGTACGTGCTGATCTTGGATATCCGCCGCTCGTGACCCCAACAAGTCAGATCGTTGGAATACAGGCCGTGATGAATGTTCTTGGTGGAGAAAGGTATAAAAGTGTTTCAAAAGAAGTTAAAGATTATATAAAGGGATACTATGGTAGACCACCTACTCCAGTTAACCCTGAGATTGCCGAACTCATCATAGGGGATGCAGAAGTTATAGACAGCAGACCTGGAGATCTTTTGGAGTACGAACTTGAAAAATACAGGGCCGAAGGGGAAGAAATGGGCATCATCAAGAAGGACGAGGATGTTTTGACCTACGCACTTTACCCTGCCGTGGCCCCTAAATTTTTGAGGGGAGAATTGGTTGAAGAACCCCTTGAAAAACCAAGGGAAAACGAGAGTTCATCTCCATCTTCACTTCCAACAGAGTACAATGTTGAAGTTGACGGGGAAATGTTCGATGTGAAGGTTGTTCCAACAGGTTACATGGAAATCGAATCCAGCAACAAAGCACCTAGTGGGCCTGTTGAAGGTGGAGTTCCTTCTAGTATGCAGGGAATGATACTCAAACTTAAAGTTGCCACTGGCGACAAAGTCAATGCAGGAGATATTGTTGCTGTACTAGAAGCAATGAAAATGGAAAATGATGTTCATGCTCCGGAATCCGGTACTGTTGAAGATATTTACATACAGGAAGGAGACACGGTTACAGCTGGACAAACCCTTATGGTAATTAAATAATAATTACCCCTCTTTTTTTTATTTAAAGGTGTATTTTATGGCCAAAACTAAGAAAGAATTATTAGACGATGTTCTGGCAGGGATTTTACAGGTTGGTCAGATTAAGGCCTGTGGAGTTGTATCCAAAGAAGGTCTTCTCATAGATTCTAGAACTCCTCCAGATGTTGATGCAAGAATATTTTCCGCACTTTGTTCAACAATAATGGGTGCTGCAGAAGCAGCTTCTGGACAATTGAACACTGGCAGTGTGGATCAAATATCCGTAAAAACAGAAAAAGGTACAATAGTACTGTTACCCGCAGGTTCTAAGGCCATATTAACTGCATTAACTGAACCAGAAGCCCAGTTGGGCTTAATTTTATTTGAGATGGAATCTAGAGCTGTTCAAGTGAATGAGATTTTGAATAAAATTTAATTGAAGTAGTTCATTCCAATGTTACTTCAAACTGGCAAAATGAGTAACCATTGGTCCAACATCTCACTTCTTTTGCAACGACATCTTTTTTTGTCATTTCTGTTAGTATTCCTGTTATCATACCTGCTTCAAAAATGCAGGTAGGTTTACCAAGGTTGGGCAAACATGCGCATTCAATGCACTCGTACACCCTCAGATCCAGTACAGTTTTTCCATTTATCTCCTCTTCATCCACAATATCCAATATTCCGAATTTGTAGTCTAAAAGGAATGAAATCAGATCATCAACGTCTGTAACTAGTTTTTGTTTAATTAAATTCGATCCGAATTCCATGCCCCCAACATAATTGGCTCCCCTAACACTTTTTGATAATATTTCGGGGGTGTTGAAATGACCCATTCTAAACGTGCTAACATATTTTTCGTCTGAGTCTGCCAATGAAGCAAAAAATGGTCTTTCAGGATTTATCATCTGGCTTAAATCTAATTTACCATCCATTTCCGGTCTAGGACCAGTTAATGTGTCGCCTAAACTTTTTTCAGCTTCAATTTCATGTGCTGCAAGTTTCCTGTAATTTTTTATAGCCCTTTTAAACTTCCCATTCTCCACTCCCTTAACCCCCGCCAAAAGTTTTGTATCATGAATCTTCAGAATAAACTGTTTTATCTTCTATACCTGCATTTTTAAACGCTCTTTTACGTCTCATACATGATTCACACACACCACAATGGTAATTTAACCCCTTGTAACAGGAATAACTTAGTTCCATTGGAGCTCCAATACTGTCACCATATTCTACAATTTCGTTCTTGTTCATGCCAATTAAAGGTGCTTCTATTTTGATCTCATCGAAGGAACCAACTTCCAGCACGGTGTTGAATGCTTCTAAAAATTCTTTAGAGTTATCAGGAAAAGTTACTGCCTCTTCAAGATCCCAACCTACTATTATGATGCTGGCATTTTCAGCCTCAGCAAATGAATTGGCTATGGCTGTAAAAACAACATTTCTTCCAGGTACCCACACACTCTTAGCTGTTTTTAAGGCAGATTCAATGTCATCAAGCTCACTGTCTTCAGGTTCTGGAATAGATTCATCGGATGTTAGTGCTGAATTTCCTAATTCTGCAAGCCATGGCAGTTCAATTACGGTGTGTTCTGCACCCAGTTCTTTACAAACTGCCTTTGCAGATTTAATTTCCATCTCAGCACTTTTCTGGCCGTAGTTAAATGTTAATGCATGTATTTGGTAATCGTCTCTAAACTTCGTACTAGCAACTGTGGAATCAAGCCCACCGGAAAGTACTGTTATTGCCTTTTTCTTCATTCAAGCACCTTTTTTTTGGTTAATATTTAATTCTGAGTTTCTAAATTGTTGCACTGCAATGTCTGCAACGTACTTCAATTGTCTGCCTGTGAGATAAGCTACGTGTTTTACATCTTCATATTCTGGTTTAACGCTTATGACATCTTCTCCAATCATTCCAACCTTTATGTCGATTTTATAAGGTTTACCATCGATGGTCACATTCATGGGTACGATTTTTCTCTGGGCAATGTTTCTGTGGGCGTAAGGTAGAACACGAACGCCAAGTGTGCCTGTTTCCCTGATTAATTCTTCTGAAATTTGCTCTGTATCCTGGGGTTTTGCAATGACCCTTAAAAGATGGCCCGGTCTATTTTTCTTGGTGATGGTCGGTATTATGCTCACATCCCTAGCACCGCTTTTCATGAGTCCTTCAAAGATATGTCCAAGCACTTCTCCAGATACATCGTCTACATTGGTTTCCAAAATAGACACATTTTCCTGCTCCATTTCACCCACCCCTTTAACCATCCTCAAAACGTTTGGATGTGCAAGTTCCATCTTCCCTGCACCGTAACCTACTGTTTTGTTGCTCATTAAAGGGTAAAATTTGATGAATTCATCCACCATGTTCATGTAAAGAGCAGCTCCTGTAGGTGTTGTAAGTTCTTTGTCCACAGGCCCTCCAAATGTGGGAACAGTTTTTAGAATTTCCAGGGTTGCAGGAGCCGGTACAGCGAGCTTACCATGCATGCTGTTAATTCTGCCGCCCCCCAAAGCTACTGGCATTCCATATACTTTGGCTTTGTTCAATTCCAATTTATAGAAAAGATATGATGCTCCAATTACATCTGCAACTGCATCTGCTGCCCCGACCTCATGGAAATGAATTTCATCCAGTGCGGTTCCATGAACATGGGATTCAGCTTCTGCCATGGTTTTATAAACCTTTTTTGCAAATTCCTTTATTTCCCCTGTTATTTCAGGATGTTTTATACCATCCAAAGTTTCAATAAGTTCTTTGTAGTTCACGGGTTTTGAGTCACTGGCTTTAACTTCCACAAAACTGGAAGAAATTCCTGCCTTAATTGTTTTCTTAATTTTTACTTCAACCTTTCCAAAGAAGGATCCGTAGTGCTCCATGACTTCCTTCAATAGTTCATTGTCCACTCCAAAATCTGCCAACGCCCCCACAACCATGTTTCCGGAAATTCCGGAGTTCTGTGGATCTACAATTAAAGTCATTTTTTAGCCCATTTAATTAGTTTATTTGGTTTTATATTCTAATTTAGATTTTAACGATTTAAGGAACAAAATTTATTCATGTATCCTTTCTATTTCATCAGCCCAAAGATCAGGATTTTGGAGAATGTAACTTCCAAGCAGTTCTTTGCACTCTGGAAGATCCAAGTTTTTTAGCTCAACACCCGATTCAATGAGACAGTTTTCAGGTCCTTTCAAGTTTTCATTCTCTCCAATAACAACTCTAGATATTTTGTAGAGTATTATGGTACCAGAACACATTTCACAGGGAGATAATGTGGTGTACAACGTGGATCTTTTGTAGTCTTTACCATGGAGTCTGCCAGAGTTTTCTATACAGTCCATCTCTGCATGGAGTATGGTGGAATTTTTTTGAAGAAGATTATTATGTCCTCGCCCCACAATTACCCCATCTTTAACTAAAATTGCACCAATTGGAATTCCACCAGTTTCTAAGGATTTTTTAGCCTCTTTTACTGCTTCCATCATGAATTTATAATCATCTTCCAAATTATTGGTTTCAATCATGACTTTTCAACCTCTACTGAAAATATCTCATGTATGTATAATCTGTTGAACGTTGATATTAAAAAAATGAACCACCCGACATTTAGTTTTTTATTTTTTTTATTCACTTCAACATTAAATTTCGTTGCCCTTACCAGTGAAAATCCTACTTGTCATTTGTGGTGACTGTTAATTGAATGAAACTTTGAGATGAGTTTGTAACTTTTTACCCATTAGATCTTTTTTTTATGGTGCGATCTGAAAACGAAAAAAGTTTATCTTAATTTTAACAACTGATCTCTAAAAATAGTTTACCCATTAATTCTAATAGAATTTGTTGGAATATTTAATAAAAACTGTAAAAAACAAATAGGATGTGTAAAAATTGGATTGGAGATCTGTATTTCTTTTCATTGTTGTAGCGGTAATTTTCTACTACATTGTAACGTACATACTGCACTGATAATTTAATTTAAAAATTTAATTTATGAGTATTTATAAAAAAAATCTCATCTAGAGGTTTTTTTACAAATTTTGTATATTTTTTGTTAGTTTTTCTTTGTTTTCAGGAGGTATATGGAGTTAGGATTAGTTACTTCAATCATGTTATTTGAGAACTAATTTCCTTATTTCTTGTTGGTTCTTAATACAGCATCCCTGAAAATTAAGAGTATTTATTGGGGTTTGTTCTGGTTTTCATCGATTTTCTTCTTGCTACCACCATAACTGACTATAATTCTTCTTATTGGAACCTCTAAAATCGTGTACTTTTCCCCTTTAAGGGCCATTTCCACTGATTTTACAATACTGTCAACACTGTCTTCATCCACCACACTACAAACCAACACTGCATCTACAGCATAATCCCGTATGATGCCTATTGCAGATTCAGGATCCTCCTTAATTGAAAAACCTTTCCAGTCTTGAGGAGACATTCCTCTGTATTCTAAAATGTAAAAACCAGTAATACCTGCATCTGTAAGGGCATTCATGGCTTTTGCAAGGTTTTCAATCTCAACAAAGACACGAAGATGTACCTTCATGCTATCACCTATACAATATTTTGTTTCGCATATCTAAATAAATTATCTGTAATACTAGTAAAATCAAATTCAACTGTATTTATCTTCCAAAACTTTAAACAATTGAGAATCAATATTAGTATTAGAAACATGGTGAAAAAATGGCAGATAAAGATTTAAACGAAAAATCAGGATCATACTGGCTTAAAACATGCCCTGCAACCAATTTTCAACCTTTGAAACAAGGATTAAAAGTAGATACTGTTATTATTGGTGGAGGAATTGCAGGAATTACTGCTGGCACCCTTCTGAAGGATATGGGTTACGATGTGGCTGTACTGGAATCAGACCGAATAGTTAAAGAAGTTACGGTTGGTACCACAGCAAAAATTAGTGTAGCTCCAAACATGATATACCATGGTCTCATGGAAAATTTTGGCAAAGAAAATGCCCTAAAAATTGCAAGAGCCAATAAAAACGCCCTTAAAAAAATAGAAGAATTAGTATATACCAAAGGCATAGATTGTGAATTTCACAAAACACCACTCTACATCTACACAGAGTCATCGGCAGGAATAAAAAGGCTTGAAGAGGAATATACTGCTGCGAAGGACTTGGGATTTGATGTTGAGTTGAACCAACACAATCCATTACCATTTAATACCCGCTGCTCATTGAAATATCCTAATCAAGCCCAATTTCATCCGAGAAAGTATCTTCTAGGTCTTGCCAAGGAAATTGATGGAAATGGAAGCCATGTTTTTGAAAAAACCCGTGCCATCACAGTTCATGATGGAGATGTTAAGGAAGTTGTTACAGATAAGGGTTCAATTATGGCCAGTAACGTTGTTATTGCCACACACACTCCATTCTACGATCCGGATCATCTGAAGGACCATTTAAACCAAGGCAGATCATATGTTATTGGTTTGTACACTCGAAAAGAATTTCCAGATGGGATGTTCGTTGAATTTAATCCTGTTCACACCTACAGAACAACCCCAACACCGAAGGGGCAGCTTGTGATAGTGGCAGGAGAACACAGCGAAATGAACGTTGAAAGCAAAAAGGTCTATTACGATAAATTAGAAGCCTATGCTAAAAACCATTTGGATGTGGAATCTGTAAGGTACAAGTGGTCCAGCCATGATAGTGTAACTGATGATGGGCTGCCCATGATTGGAATGACTTCTTTGAATGCTGTTTATGTTGCTACAGGATTCGGATTTTGGGGCATGAACAATGGAACAACTGCAGGAATGGTTATTGCAGATCTTATCCATGGCAATGAAAGTTATTTGAAGGACATCTTTGATCCATTGAGATTCAAGTATTAAAAACTCTTTACTCTAAAAAAATTGTAAATAAAAAAACTAAAACATGTGATTAGAAATGAACATCTGCATCGACAAAGTTAAGATAAAAAAAGACGAACAAACCATGTTAATTTACCGGGAAGATGGTTTTGAAGTCATGGGATCAACAACAACTGGAAATGGACATGGCCATGTAAATTCAATAGTGTACCATGGCCTTGATAATCAGAAACATCCAGTTCCATACAATGATCAAGAAATAGAAGAACATGAAAGATTTATGGAAAGAAACGAATATTTAACTACTATTTTGGATTTTAAAGGTGTTAAAGAGCCAGCTGCATCTATACTTCTTCCCTTGAAGAATTTTGAGTTTGAAATTTGTTCTGATACTGATTATACAATTTTAGTGTCTGCTGTTAAAGACAGTGCACTGTTTCTTAACATTTTAGTTTTCGTGGATCATGACCTACACCCCAAAACCATGGTTAAATTGTACAAATCCATAATAGAATCAAAAATGGCAGCTTTATGGGATTTAGGAGTTATTAATCACTTTTCATTCGATCCTACTGATACTGATGATGATGAATCAATTTTAATTGCAGCCAAGGGATCCTCGGATGAGTTTAACTACAAACAGGATCATGATATCATTTCCAGAGTACAACGTTCTGTGCGTGAAACAGTTAAAACTGCCCTTAATAAAGAAGGATTTCCCAAGGGAGTGATTGAGTTCATGAGGGATGTTGGTGTAGAAGTTGATGATCTAGTTGATGCAGGTATGCAACTCATTGTGGGCGTTGATGAAACAACAGAACTGCGTAAAAAACTTAAAGCCCAAATATACCATTCACTGGAAGATTTAAATGTAGTATCCTTCAT
>JAEZAV010000042.1 GCA_023430285.1 Methanobacteriota archaeon
AAGAATGATACCTGTGGCACTTTCTTTGATTGGAACCAAGCAGAGTCTGGATTCCATCCTTTTCATTGGCTGGTTTGGACCCAGGGGACTTGCATCAATTGTGCTTGCACTCTTGGCCATATCTGAACTGGATGTTTTTCCAGGGGACACCACCTTTATTTCGGTGGTTTTCGTCACAGTACTACTGAGTGTTTTTGCCCATGGATTATCGGCTTCACCCCTTTCAAACCTCTACGCCAGAAGAATCAAAAAATCTGAAGAATAGTCCATTAATGTTGGAATATAATTTTTTTTTATTTATTATTTTTTGTTAAATCCAGTATTTTTTGGGGATTTTCAAGTTTTTGATTTTAATACGGTACTCCTTCCAATTTAAAAAAATCATTCAAAATAATAACTTTTTTAAGTGAGTACTAACTATAATTACTTTAATATAATATATTTTAAATAACAAGCTACTTTGGGGGCTAATAAATTAACAGTTTGAAAACTTGGTTTAATGGGAATAAAAGAGTTTTATTCAATCCTATTTTGTTTTTAGGAATTATTTTAGTTTTGACGATCTTGATGTCTGGAGCTGTTTCAGCAGCAGGACTTGCAAACACTCCACAACCAAAGGCAAGCCATGATAATCAAAATACTGGTCAATCTCAATACAACGGATCCCAGACAAGTGGTATTAAATGGAACTATACAACAGGTAGTAACATAGAATCTGCACCATCCATTGGGGCAGATGGAACTATTTACTTTGGATGTGATGATGATTATCTCTATGCAATTAAATCCAACGGAAAACTCAAATGGAAGTATAAAACCGGAGATTCTATAGTCACATCTCCAGCCATTTCATCAAAAGG
The DNA here is from genome assembly GCA_023430285.1 of Methanobacteriota archaeon. Classification (GTDB taxonomy): domain Archaea; phylum Methanobacteriota; class Methanobacteria; order Methanobacteriales; family Methanobacteriaceae; genus Methanobacterium_B. Next base: position 861 of record JAEZAV010000042.1, read on the forward strand.
AGTAATATATGCTGGTAGTGAAGATGGATATTTATACGCCATATATCCTAACGGAACTCTTGAATGGAAATTCCATGGACCCGGTACAATAGTTTCTTCACCTGCAATAGGGACTGATGGAACTATTTACTTCGGTTCCAAGAATAGTTTATACGCTGTAAATCCTGACGGCACTTTTTTATGGCAGTACCAGACAGGGGACAGTTTGTCATCATCTCCAGCAATTGGAGCTGATGGAACAATTTACATTGGCAGTTCATTATTATATGCTTTCTTTCCAAACGGAGGGCTAAAGTGGAAATATTTAACACAGTCCTACATATATGGTACTCCTTCAATAGCTAAGGATGGAACCATATATGTGGGTGATTTATTAGAAAATATGTATGCAATTAACCCCAACGGTAGTTTGAAATGGAATTCTTCAATGATGGGAACGCAATTATGTTCTTCAGCAATATCCCATGATGGAACGATCTATGTTGGAACCACACATGGATATATGTACGCGTTTAACCCTGATGGAACAACAAAATGGATTTATCATACAAAAACCATGATTAAATCGTCACCAGTCATAGGATCAGACGGAACAATCTACTTTGGAGGCTATGATCAAAGTGCACATGCTCTAAACCCACAGGGACAATTAAAATGGGACCACAATGCATCAACTGGAGTATTTTCTGCGTCTATAGGAAGCGATGGGACAGTATACTTTGGAACCGAGAACAATCTTTTAGCTTTTGCAGATGTCAAATTATCGACCAACTACAATGGAGGCATCTACAACAAATCACTACCAGTTTCGATACTATCAAACGTTGTAACCAACATCTACTGGAGACTTTATTCAGACAGCTTTCATACGGCATGGGCAGCTTACAAATCTCCAATAACAATTTCTAGAAACTGCAGCCTGGAATTCTATTCAGTTGACTACGCATTTAACACGTCACCAATTGTTACCAAAACCTACACTATAGATACAACTCCTCCCAAGGTAAAATCATCTTTACCTGTCAATCAAAGCACTGGAGTGTCTAAAACTTCACCAATAACCATTAAATTCTCAGAAAATATCAAGGCCAGCACAAGTATCAACAAAATAACCATCAAAAACCTAAAAACAGGTAAAATTATTACTCTAAGCAAAAGCATCAATAAAAATACATTAAATATCAAGACTAAAACCAGAACAGCAAATACCTGGTATTTAGTGACCATACCAGCAAAAGCAATTAAAGACTACGCAGGAAACGATTTAACAACTACATACACATTTAAATTTAAGACTGGGGGTTAATTCCTCCCATTTTCATTGTTTTAAATTTACTGTACTTTTTTTAACAGGATTTTTTTTAGTTTGGGTAGTTCTGTTGTGGTCGTACTATTTTTTTCTAACTTTGTGAATAAAAGTAGTATTGCATAAGATAAAAAAAACACTTATTGTGAATAAAAGTTCACATAAAGAAAACTATATTTATTGGTTGGATTCATAAGCATTGATTGAAAACTACAAAAAAAATGGGACAGGTGTGAAAAATTGGAATAAAAATCAGTAAAAATTTTTTCAAACCATTAATATCTGAAACAAGTTCTCTCCAGCTATGGTTTATTTTATTGGCCATATGTCTTGTTAACTTCATGTTCAATTTTTACATAGGAATGGTGAACATCACCCTACCAACCATTACAGAATTTTACCACGCCGATGTCATAACAGCAACCTGGATATCCAACATCTACCTACTGACCCTCACAATATCAGTAATATTCCTTGGAAGGATAGGTGGACTGTGGAGTCGGAAGAAATTTTTCATAGCAGGAACACTGCTCTGGGTTGTAACATCGCTACTGTGTTTCTACTCAAATTCACCAGACACTCTAATACTGCTTCGGGCTCTTCAGGGATTTGCAGCAGGATTCATGGCATCCGTGTACTACGCTATTCTTGATAAAACATTTCCCAAGAAAAGACTGGGATTTGCACTTGGATTCTTACTCATAGCACTATCTGGAGGTTACGCAGTAGGACCCCTTGTTGGTGGCTACATCGCAGCCTACCTCGGCTGGCAGTACATATTCCTGGCAGTCATTCCATTCGGACTTTTAAGTGTGGTTGTGTATCTCTTCACAGCACAAAAACCTCAAGCTGACCATGATCTCGACCTCCTAAATCTACGGGAGAAGTACAGGGTGAAGTATCCCAAGTTAAATGGTAGAGAGATATTCACCAAGATACTCGACTGTAAAGGAGCCATTCTTCAGGCAGCTGCCCTCTTCACCATAACCATCACCCTTATCATGGCACAAAAATTTGGCTTCAACATCTACGACGTGGTGCTACTAATACTCGCAATGATATTCGGAGGACTTTTTGTCTGGGTTGAAGCCAAGCACGAAGAACCACTCTTCAGATTCACTGTGTTTCGAAGCATCACATTTTCAGCCTACATCACAGGCCTACTACTCAACTACATCATCCTCTACATGGCACTATTCATACTGCCCTTCTACCTCCAAAAAGTTATAGGAGTACCTGTTAACGTATCAGGAACACTGATAAGTGTGGTGTGGTTTGCAGCCATGATAATATCCCTAATTGCAGGGGGACTGGCCGATAAAATAGGTGTTAAACCCCTGGCCATAACTGCCGGTGTGAGCTGCCTAATCGCAACCGTACTAATCCACAGCTTCCAAACCAGTGCCAACTGGTACTTCGTAATAGGGGCCTTCATAATCCTCGGTTTAGGATACGGATTTTATCAATCACCCAACAACAAGATGCTCCTCTCTGTAATACCTGCAGAGTACAAGACACAGGTTTCAGCCATGATGACCCTGACTAAAAACTTGGGATCAGTACTTGGAAATGCCTTTGCAGGACTGATAATAAGCACAGCCATATCACAATCAGCCCTAAGTGGCAAAATGGTTCTGACAGGTTCCCAAGCAACAGACTTCATGAATGGATTTGAAAGCATATTCCTCTTTGGAGCAGTTTTAAGTGTGATACTGCTAATTTCAACCTTCGATCTAGAGGGATACATAAAAAAATACAGCATCACCCAGACCAAGATCAAGGACCTTTTCAAATTCAACAACAGGGGACATCCAAAAACTTGAAAAAAAACTTGTAGATAGGGATTTTTATACAATGAAACAAAAAAACAACTATTTTATAATAACTGTTGTAGCTGTCCTAATAATTGTAATAACCGCCTACGCAGGATTAACTCAGTATAACCAATCCAGTGATATAACCATTGAAGGATCCACTTCAGCATATCCTGTTGCAACTGCACTGGCCAAGGCATACATGGAAAAACATCGCAACGTCCAAATCGATGTGCAGGGTGGGGATTCAGAAGCAGGTATAAACAATGTTAAAGCAGGAAAAGTGGACATTGGAATGTCATCAAGAAATTTAAGCAGCACAGAATCCCAAGATCTATCCCAGTACAGCATAGCTAAGGATCCAGTGGCAGTAATAGTGAACCCCGACAATCCAGTAAACACCCTAACAACCAATGAACTAAAAGACATTTACACTGGTAAAACAACAAACTGGGAAGAATTAGGGGGTAAAAATATTCAAATCACCCCTGTAATCAGGGAAAAGGGCAGCGGTACGAGGTACGACTTTGAGCAGTACATCATGGATGGTGATAATTACGCTAAAAACATCATGGTAACAACCTCAACCTACGGTGCCCTGCAAACTGTGGCTGTTTCACCAGGCACCATAGGATACGTCTCAAACAACGCCATAAGTTCGGATGTTAAAACCTTGAAAATCAACAACGTAACCTTAAACCAGGAAAATGTTGAAAACGGAAGCTACAACCTCACAAGGTCCATTCTCTTCCTTGTCAAGGGCAGTGCAACTGGAGAGATCAAGGACTTCATAGACTTCAGCCTGAGCACTGAAGGACAGAACATAATAAACAGTGTTGAATACGGTTCACAATCAAATAACACCAACACTGGCATTGGAATTGGACCAGTTGGGGGATAAATAAACACGTATGTGGAAAGCGCATCATAGGCACAGTTAAAATACTCGTTAAATCAATTCAAGTCCATAACCAGTATTTAGTTGAAAATTTGTTTCAAAGTGAATATGAACATTTTATGGTAGATTTAAGGTTTAAATTATGAATTTAAGAGCTAAAACACTTCTTGTAGTGAGTTTGACAATTTTGTGCCTTACATTGGTGCTTCTCCTCATATCCAACTTCCTATTTATAGATAACCTGTCTGATATAGAGGAGAACATAGCCTACAACGATGTTGGAATTTTAAATGAACAGCTCATCAAAGAATTATCAGAACTCAACTCAACAACAGCCAAACTAGCTAAACAAGACCCGAACTTAGATTTCAACGACACTTCAATTGAACAGTTAATTTCCAACACCAACATCCAGATGGTGATGGTTTTAGATCCAAGCAACAATGTTGAATATGCAAACTACTACACACAGGCCAATGGAAGCTTCACAAACATCACAGAACCTGTAAAAAACTACCTATCCCATCAGGATGAGCTTACAAACAGTTCATCAGGAAGTTACAACCCTGAGGGAGTATTGTTACTTAAAAATCAAACCTTTCTAATAGCATCCCTCAAGAAGCAAACATCTGATGGAGAGAGAACATTAATTACAGGCACACCACTCAATTCAACAGGGATTCTTAAGGTTCTCGGAAATCAGAAAAGCAGCTTCATATTCACACCTTTAAATTCAAACCAACTTCCATTCTACGGTGGTGTTGATTCAAATTTTTCAGAGAACTCACCAATATGGATAAACAACTTCAATGAAAATGTACAGGGAATATCCATCCTCAGAAACAAACAGGGAGAAGCTATTTTTGATACAGAAGTTGATGAACCACACACCATATTGAACAATGCATACAGAACATTCACCTACTCCCTGGTGGCATTTGTAATTTCAGGTTCACTCCTTGCTTTAGTGGTGCTGTTTTACATCGATACCATGTTGCTGGCCAGACTCAAACATCTCACTGAAAGGGTGAAGATCATAACACAGAGGGATGATCCCAATGATAGGCTTGTTGTGGTGGGGGACGACGAACTTTCAGACCTCACACGAAACATCAACCAAATGCTGGAATCCATGGAAAATTCGAGGAAAACCGTATCAAAGAGCCGTTTGAAGTACAAAAATGTTTTCAACAACACAGGAACTGCCATGACCATACATGGTGGTGATGGGAAATTTAGCATGGTAAACACAGAATTTGAGCACCTATCCAAGTACTCGAAGATGGAAATTGAATCAAAAATGTCTTGGATGGACTTCTTCACAGGAGAAGATCTCGACACGATGAAGGAGTACAGCAGGGAAAGAAACCAAAACAAAAATCCACCTAGAACCTATTCAGCAAGATTCATAGACGGAAAAGGTGATGTTAAGGATGTTATGATGACTGTTACAACCATACCCACAACAGAAGATGTTCTCATATCCTACATGGACATAACTCGACTCAACAGCACCCTGAAGGAAAAGGAACTTCTTGTGCGTGAGATACACCACCGTGTTAAAAACAACCTCCAAATAATAAGCAGTCTGCTGAATCTCCAGTCAAGATACGTTAAAGATGAACTGTCCCTCCAAGTATTAAGGGAGAGTGAAAACAGGGTACGATCCATAAGCATGGTTCATGAAGGTCTTTACAGATCGAAGGATCTATCAGATATCAACTTCAAAAATTACATTGAAAACCTGGTAACGCAGCTTAAAATCTCCTATGGATTAGATAAAACAGAAATAGGAATTAAAATGGATATCATGAACATATCCTTATCCATAGACACAGCGGTACCGGTAGGACTTTTAATTACAGAAATTCTAACCAACTCCATTAAATATGCATTTCCAGAACAAAAGGGAAACATATCAATAGAATTTTTCAGGATAAATGGATATTATGCTTTGAATTTGGATGATGATGGCGTGGGATTTTCATCAGAAAAACTTGATACAAGCAAAACCCTTGGAATGCAGCTCATTCATAGTTTATGTGAACAGCTTGATGCTGAAATGGAGAAAGATACAATCCATGGAACCAGGTACTCATTCAAATTCACAGAAATAATCTACAAAGAAAGGATGTGATACAAACAATTTGTTATTAGCTTGTTTAGTTCTTAAAGAGGTTTGATATTGCGTACTTCAAATGATCCCCTTTAATTGGTTTAGACAGGGTAACGGCATCTTCAGGGAGCTGTAACGACATTGTTAAACAGTTCTTGGTAAATACAGTTATGAATATGACTGGAACATCCAAATCCTTCATGATCTTACTTCCAGCATCAACCCCCTTAAGTGCTCCCAATAAATCTATGTCCATGAGCACAA
>JAEZAV010000048.1 GCA_023430285.1 Methanobacteriota archaeon
AAACCCCAGACTAAGAAGGCTAAAAAATTCCTTGATTTAATAAAGAAATAAAGAGTTAAAATATAAAATTTTTTAAGAGTTGATTTCATTTGACGGAAATACTGTACATCAATGAACCGCTTTCATCTAGAAAGATTATGGAAGTGCTGGACAACAACCCTGATCTTAAGAAGATCAACTGTCCCATAAGTATCTACTCTAGAATATCTAAGAAGTACATCGAAGCACTGGATGAACTTGGTATCGAGGTGGAACCGGTTCTTAAAAGGGGCAGGCCAAAGAAGTACAGCTCATCAGAGGCCTCGAAAATTCAGGTGATGCTTGATAAAGGTGAAAGTCCCAAGGAAATTTCAAAGAAACTCAACCTCCCTGTGAAGACAGTTTACTACTTGAAAAACAGCAGCCTAAAAAGAGGCCGTAAAGTTAAGTACAGTGCAGAAAAAACTAAAGAAGTTAAAAGACTCTACAGCAAAGGAATGCCCGCCAAAAAAATCTCTGAAAAACTTAAAATACCACTTAGAACAGTTTACCTGCTATTGAAACGTTGAAAAAACCACTCTTTTAATATTTTAACCGCATATCTATATCGGCTCAGACCACCCAACCCAACTTGTAACAGCTTATGTTATTGTTTGGGTCGTATCCATGGGAATACTATTAATTATGGTTTGGAGTGCTGAATTTTCTATTTTTGATTTATATTTTCAACCATTCGCATGAGGTAGTTCATCATCTCCTCCCGTTCTGCGGTTGTAAATCCTTGAAACAGTTTTTCATTCCATTTTTTGGATAGCTTCTGAACCTCGGTTTTGATGTGATGGGCCTTGGTTGTTATGTGTATATTTTTAGATCTCTTGTCTGATTCATCTCGCTTCCTGTATATCAAACCTTCAGCTTCCAGTTTGTTCAGGGCACGGGTGGTTGTAGCTTTATCCATACCTAGGGTTCTTGATAGTTCTTCTTGATTAACCCCCTCTTGACAGTACAAAGCTAAAAGAAACTGTAACTGTCCACTTCCTATGTCGTAGGATTTTAGTTCGTGTTCCAACCTGCTCATGTTGGCCCTGTGTATTATTGAAATTAATTTTTCTGAAAACACATCTTCCATTTTTACGACACCCATAAAATTAGTTGCATAGTAAACTATTTAGGATTTGGATCACATTAATATCTATTACAATTGATCACAAAACACTTCAAACATTCACTTCGATTACATCGAATAATGATTTTGGTCTGTTAGAATTATATGGTGATGAGTTGTATTTAAATCAGTGATTGAAAGCTAAAATTTAAGGTAAAATACTTTGAAAGGGGTAAAAAAATGAAAATTATAGGTTTAACAGGTAGTCCAAGAAATGGAAGCAACACCGAAGTCCTGGTTGATGAAATACTTAAGGGAGCATCAGAATCTGGAGCAGAAACAAAAAGTTATAATCTGGTTAAAATGGATATAAAACCATGTATAGCATGCATGCACTGTAAAACTCATGGTGGCCAATGTGCTACAGATGATGATATGCAGGAGCTCTACAAAGAGTTAAAAGAATCTGATGGTTTTGTAGTGGGTTCACCACTCTACTTCGGTCAAATGTCGGCTCAAGCCAAACTCTTCATAGATAGACTATTCGCATTTTACAATCCTGAATCAGGAGATATGGATAGAAAAAAGGTGGCATTCACATTTTCACAGGGAAATCCTGATGAGGCCGTGTTTAAAGATTACTACGATTACACAAGAAACGTGTTTGAAATGGCCTACGATGTTGTGGACGTTCTAGTTTCCAAAGGAAATCAGATGCCAGGTGATGTTAAAAATAACGAACACGACCTTGCAAAGGCCAAAAAAATAGGTAAAGAAATGGCTAGTAAAATGTTTTAAATATTAATGAACAAGAAATCTAGATTCTCTTAAAACTTTTATTAAAGTTTTTAAGAACCCTTAATTTTTTTGTTGTTGTATGAATCTGTATAAATGATTTAAATTTTCCCCAACTTTTAATGGGTTTTTATTTTTGGATCGTAATTTACTCTTCGTAGATGGTGTTCATGAGTTCTATGGCTTTTTCTTCTCCAGATATATTTTTTATCTGCCTAAGGAGTTCTATGGATTTTCTGAAGTTTTCGGCCACAAGATCCATGTTTCCTGTGATGTAATGGGCAGTACCTATTAAAAGCATTGCAACTGCTTCTCCAGTGTAATTCTCTGTTAGTTTAAACAATTCAAAACCCTTCTTGAAATCTTCAAGTGCTTCAACAGGATTAGATTCTTTGAGTGTTAAGTTGCCCTTGATCATGAGTATGGTGGCACTGGCATCGTTATCCCCAATTCCACTGGACATTTCGTAGGCATTTTGGAGCTGTTTTATTGGATTTTCATTATTTGCATAGGACATGTAGGTTTTTGCCCCGTTCAGTATCCCTATGACCTCTTCTATTTCGTTGCTTATCCCTATGTAATCATCTGTACTGACCTCTAAAGGTGCTGCCTTTTGGGGTTTGGCACTGGAGAGTGTGGGTTTTGATTGGAGGGACACTAAATCCTTTTCAGTTTCATTTATCTTGGAGATGATATTTTCTTTGGTATCAGAATCTGTTTCAGAGTATAATTTAAAGGCTTCTTTGTAGTACTCCAAGGCTGTTCTTTTTTCATCTGTGTTGTAATAAATATCACCCATGATATCCATCACCAAAGCCTTTTTTTCCAGATAATCAAGTCCATCGTAGATCAAGATGGCCTCTTCAAGATATTTCAAAGATTCTTCCATGTTCTCATTTTCGAAGTAAATGGTTGCTATGTTGATGAGTATCTCGGCTTCAGCATCCCTGTACTCATTTAAAATGTCTAGATATTCATCCAAGTCATAATCTTCAGATTCGCCACCAGTTTCCTTTTCTTCTTCCATTCCAGCGAACCTGTCAAAAAATCCATTTACTAGAAAAAATTCCATCATAACATTTCTCTCCAAATAATTTTTTAAACCTTCTCAATGACTCACAATCATGTTCAAACCCATGAGTCCCTTGTTTTCTTTAGATTGAGTTATCATTACTCCACCACTATTCCATTTTCACCAATGCTGTAAACGGATTGGAAGTTGTCTGGATTTTCAGATTGATTGTACTCTGATCTTATGGTTATGGTATCTCCATCCATCCGTATAAGATTGTCAAACAGGGACAGTAGTTGTTGTTCAGTTTTGTCCGTTGTGCTTCCCTCTGTGTAGGTCATCAAACCCGCACCACCAGCTTCGTTGTTACGTCTGATGTAAGCATTTAACACCCTTAGAACCATCTGTTCCTGGTTAAATGCAAACATGGTTGTTGCAGAGTCAAGTACAGATCTAAACTCAGGACATTTTCTGTACACGTACCTTGAACCTATACCTACCTTGATCATCAATTCTGCAGGGTTTCCTATGGTGGTGGTTTTGTAGTTGACGGTGTCATCAAGCTTCACACCTCCAAGCTGAGATATACCATCGATGATGTATATATCACCACTTTCTATGTAACTCTGTAAGAACCAGCTAAATTCCATCATGCTCCTTGTAAGCTGTTTAATTCCCTGATCTGCAGTGATGTACAGGCATGGAAACTTGTTTTCTAATCCATGGTAGGTGAACTGGTTTGCAAATATAGTTTTACCAGTTTTTGGAGGGCCATAAATTAATGTGGTTCTGCCTAGAGGAATACCTCCTGGAAACTCTTCAGTGCTTGTTAATTCATCAAATCCAGGAATTCCGGATTTTGTAGTTTTAATCAAAATTGTTCACCTTGTAAACCATTGTAAATTTTATAATTTCATTAAATATATTTTAATTTCAAGTTCAGTACTATAACGGCCTTATATTTTTTTAGGCCTCATTTTAATTGCACTCACTCTTTTATTCCAACATGATTCCATTTTCTGTAATGGAGTAATTGGTTTTAATTTTCCCAAATCCCTTCATGGCTTCGACTTGTAATTCATTTCCATCCATCCTTATGATGTTGTCCACCATGGATTTGAGCATGTTTTCTATTATATTATCGGCTGAATCTTCGGTATATGTTATTAAAGATGTTCCTCCGGCTTCTTTAATTCTCATGAGGTAGGCTTTAATCACCCGTACTATCAGCATGCTTTCGTTGTATGTCAGAAGTGTTGTTGTAGAGTTTAAAACAGATCGGAACCTTGAATTCTGATTTCGAACCACACTTATCTTGGATCCTATGTTCACCATTAGATCGGTGGGGTTGTTTATTTCCGAATTAACAACTGTGCTTGTTGGTTCTGCTTTTTTCTCTAAAATATCTGATATGGTGTCTATGATGTGCAGGGAACCATTCCTCATATATTCATCAATAGGAAGGTTGTAATCATTCATATCCGACATTAACATCTTTAATCCCTTGTTGGTTGTGATGTAGAGGCATGGTTCTTCATTTGCCAGGCCATTGTAACAGAATTGATCACTGAAGACTGATTTTCCAGTTTTTGGAGGTCCGTAAACAAGTGTTGTTGTGTTTTCGGGTATTCCTCCCATGAAACTGTCTGTGTGTGTCAGTTCATCAAATCCCGGGATTCCTGATTCAATACATGCGATCATCTTAATCACCCATATAAAAGTTTTAGAAGCGTGTCCAATGCTTGGTTAACACCAGTTTTAGCTGTTACAACTGTGGGTACTATGGGAATTTTTTCGTCAAGGTTCATTTTTTCCCTTATTTGTTCAGGTGAAAGTGCACCATCTAAATCCTGTTTGTTGGCAACTATGATGTTTGGAATGGCCTCAGAATGTGTTTTGTTGATCATTTCCTTGGCCCTTGCAAAAGTTTGGGGGGCACTAGAATCTATTAGTATGAATGCACCAACTGCTTCCTTGGCCAGAATGTCCAGCATGAGGTCGAAACGTTCCTGGCCAGGAGTACCGAATATGTCTGCAACAAACCCTCCATGATCCAAGTGGCCAATGTCCATTGCAATGGTAGTTGGAAATTTTTCGAGGGCCATTCTATCTACCGATACCGATTTTTGTGATATAGCCTTGACAAAACTTGATTTCCCAGCATTGTAGGGGCCTGTTACCAGTATCTTTGGTATGTATATCTTCACACCACCAGGCTGCATAACAAAGAAAAGCACCATGTTGGTTTGTGGTATGGTCCAGGATGCAGATGTTACCATGAACCCCTGTCCGATTATAACTCGTTCTTCGATGCTGTTTAAACTCACAACACAGTCAAAACATTCCATTATAGATTTAACTAGATCTGCTTTATAATCCCATTCTGTGAACAGATATACAAGAACAGTTCCCCTTTTAGATGCTTCTTCGTTCCAACCGTTTATGAGTGGCACGATCTCAGCTGGATCGTTGTAGTCTATCAACGTTGAAAGGTTGTTGATAATTCCAACTCCACCTTCAACATCTTTAATTGCCTTTTTAACCACTCCATATACATCTTCATGGTTATTTATTACGTACCTTCCTTCTGGAGGCATTCCTATGAAACTGCTTGCTCCGTCTACGAAAAATGCATCTCCTTGTTGGGTACGTGTTTCAAGATCCCATCCATACCTACTGAATTCGTAGGTGATGTTGGAAGGTTCTGCTACGTTGGTAAAAATGAATCCTTTGTTACCGTCTTCCATAAATCCATTGAGTATTTGGTAACCAAATGCTTCACATTCAACTCCTGGAACTGCACTAAATAGCAGGGAAGATCCTTCGGGAACTCCTCCACCTAGGAAGTCGTCTAATTTGGGGATATGAGTTTTTTTCATCCTTCACATCTCCCTTAAAATTTGGTCAACCATCTTGGCCCTCTGTTCCATTTCATAGAATATCAATCCAATTTGGGCTTCAGGTTCAGTTAGAACTGTTAAAATAGCCTTTTGTCCGGCTGGTATCAGTACTATTGTTCCTTTTTCTGTTTTTAATGAGATTTGGCTCACTATTCCCGTTGTCATCTGTCCGGATGCTGCTTCTGCAGCACCCATTATGGTGGAACAGAGTGCTGAAAAAATTCTGGCATCCACATCTGGAGGTGTTCTCGAGTTGATTAAAAGACCTTCCTTCGAAACAACTGCACAGGCTTTGATCTGTCCAACTTTCAAAAGACCCGATAGTACATCATCCAGTTTTTCCTTCTTGGTTATGGTCATAAAGTATTCCCCAATTCATTTAAAGTTACATGATTTAAAATCTGGATAAAGCACGACCTCGATGGATTGTCTAAAACAGCATCACAGATAAACTTTCATAGTTTTAATTGATGACTACTTTAATTTACTCAACAGTATCTCCATCGTTAAATTTCTTACCATCCTTAATATGCAACTATATTTATGATGAAATTATTAAATGTTTTGTTCCTATTTAATCTTATAAAATGTAGTTAAACTCCCTCAGGAGGGTTATGTACTTAAAAATATGACTTTAAAGTACTTAAAACCATATGAACAAACTAATAAAAAGTTAATTAGCATCAAACAAGGTGATGTTTAATGTTATCAGTTTAAAGATTGGGACTAATATTTTTTTAGAAATTTAGGAAATGGACAATTGCCGTGTCAAATCCTTCATTAATTTATTTGGTGCTGTTTTTTTGTTTGTTGGGCCCTTTTTAGAAAGTTCGAGGATTATGTCCATTCTACGTTGGATGTTGTGATGATGTAGTGGTCTGAAAATGCAGGGTTGTAGTAAATGTTGGTCATATTATCTGTTTTAAATGCTTCGCATATATTTTTGCGCACGTAGTAATTTATTCTATCCCCTAAACAGTCTCTTTCTACCTTGGTCATCTGGTCCTGTGTCGATGCCCTGATCTTTATCTGTATTTTTGTTTTTTGATAGGTACTATCGTAACCCATGTTCAACCATTTAGTGTCTATGTACACTGTTTTTGAACAGGTTTTTAGCCTTGGATAGGACTCGGAATATTTTTTAAATTTTTCAGATGGATAAACAGCCAAGGAATCCAGTGCAATTCCCTCGGTAACACCGTTTCTTGCGGCTGACATTACTGTGTTGAGTTCAACGGCTTCGAAACTGGCATGTGCAAATAGAAGGGTGATAACTACTCCAATTACCAGCATCAATATGAACTCTGCACTCATCTGTCCATGATCATCCATCCATATCAAACCTCCTTAACTACGATCCATGTGTTTTTAAGAGTGTCCTGTGTACTCGTGATGTTGTAGCTAGTGTCTGGTTTCATTGTTGCCTCAAGATCCCTCATGTAGTCTGAGCCTGTGACCCTCATGAAACTAAGATGGGAGTAACATGTCTTCCCATTTACAAATATGTACAATCCCGAAGAGTTGATGTGAACATAGTAATACTCATGAAATATGGTTCTGGGCGTTCTGTAGATTGTATAATATCCCGGTCCGTTTGAGTGTGTTGTTTCTATTTGTTGAGCTATATTTTCCCCTAATGCCCTAGCATCAGATGCTTCTTCTATGGAATTTACTGTATCAATTCTGTTGCCCACTATACTGATAAAACTAGTTATTAAGATAATTAAAACTAAAAATGCTATCAGAGCGTCGGCTGAAAACCAGCCTTTAGTATCAATCATACTTACGTTAATGTTATTTAGTATTAAACCCATATTAATAGTAACCTAGTGAATTGAAATTTGGAGGTGTTTGAATGATGAATACTGAAAAATTTGATCTGGTTGTAAAGTTCAACAGTTCGAACCAAAGTAACGAAGGATCAATATACGATACATATGAACAAATCGATGAAATGGAAGGAATTGATGAGATAGAAGGTGCTTTAACACTTAGAGACCCGAAACTTTACATTAAAGAATCTGAATCTATCGATGTGGTACTTGTTGAGCTCGGTACAGATTCTCTTGAAGCAGCTAAATTGCTTAGGAATTCTAATCCCCGCATAGTTTCCAGTGTTATTCCCATTAGAAGAGTGGTGAAAACTGATCTCAGGGAAATAAGTCGAAACCTAAAGGAACTGGCAATAAAAGAAATGGAACCTGGTGATGATTTTACAGTTGAAACATCTGTTATATCCCATAAAACACTAGAATCCACCGATATTTTGGAAAAAGTTGAAGATGAGCTCAAAGAAATTAATATGAACTTTGATGAAACTGATCCCAAATGGAAAATTTATGTGGAAGTAATAGGTGAAAGTACGGGATTAAATATCTTAAAATCTGAAGAATCCATTTCTGTGCATGTCTAATTAGAAGTAAAAATAAAATTATAACGGTCCGCAGATAAAATTCAACAGAAAACCTAGAAAAGACTTAATACGTAACACTGTTTAATCATGAGTGCAATGTGGCCGCTAATAGTATGACTAAATTATATGACTCTTTTTTAATTATATTGGGGTGGGGAATTTAATTTTTTTAAAATTCAAGATCATCTATTTACAAATCTAGACTTGCTAAAATTTTTAAAAACAAGAAGTATATTCTACTTTAATTCTTGAGAACTCAATATTTTAAGGTTTGTTGTCGAGTTGATTATTATAATGTTTGTAGTAATTTAAAAAAAAAGAATTGTTTGCCATGGGTTACATGGACTTTTTGCCTAGAGTATACATTTCTTTGTGAATGTAAACTTAAGCTTTGACGAGGTAAACTTGTGATCCTGATGCTTTGCATCTTCCACAGTTACAGAAATCTGCATCACATTTGGAACAAGTCCATTCACCTTCGTATGTATGTTTAGGGTTGTATACTAAACAGTTGGTTGAATGACAGAATGGACAGTAGTCCTTCCATGTTCCGCCTGTTTTGTACCATCCCTTTGAACATGAATTCCAACCGTAGGCTGTGACTGTTTTTACATTAGATTTACCCACTGAATTCGATTTGACAGTGTAAATTTTAAGGCCCTGTGTGGCTATTATCTTTTGGAACTCTGAGATGGTTATCTTTTTAGATCCAAATGATACTGTTGTGGGTAACCTGTTGTTTTTGTTGTAAAAACTCTGTACACGGGATATTCCATCCTTCATCTGTGCCTTGCTTATTGGCGACACAGTGAACGTGTATTTTAAAAGTTGATTCCCATTTCCTGAACTGTCAGTTACAGTGTTGGAATGTATTATCAAGCTGTATTTAGTGCTTGTGGATAATGCATTTTTGGATGTTATTGTGAGTGTGTTCCCGTTAACTGTTGTTGTAACAGGTTTTGACTTTCCGTTTGCACTTAGTTCCACTGAACCTGTGCCGGATTTGATTTTTTCATTAAAATTAACTTTTATTGTAACTTTTTTTGATTTGTCACTCAGCACCACGCTGTTGTTAACAGGGTTTACCGATGTGACCTTTGGTTTTGCTTTATCTGTAGTAACATTAGCTGCTGAAGCAAAATTTACATTCAAGACAAGTGCTAGCCCGAATAGCAGGAGCACTGATAAGAATAATTTTCGCTTAATTATACCGCCTCCATGTCCGGTTCTTCCAAACAAGTTTCATTACTGTCTGGAACAATGGACTTACCACTACATCATTCATGAACACTTATAAAGGTTGTGGTTCAAAATCTAAAAAAACACGTTATAATAGTCTTTTTTTTAATTTAAAGCCGTCTTAATGGTTTTTATATGGTGCATGTGTGATGGGGCTTTGTACAAACTTATCTTGAGTAAATCTCCCCTAACCATTCCCTATTTGAATATATAGGGAACAACCTAACGAAATATCAAAGTGACACATTATTCCTAAACAGGAACATATGGGGCAGAGACGTTAATCTTGTTGTAAAACATGAAATAACCTTTTATATTTACTTAAATTATGACTAACCTCTTCAATTTAATATCCAACTCTTTAGGCTTCTTATTGCAGATCTGACATTAAATGAGGGTTTTTCAAAGAAATTACCAATTTTTTCTGTTATTTGTAGATCCAACTTGGGAGCCAAAAAAATACAGTGTAAGTTTATGGATCAATGAAATATCCAAATCATAATATGTTTTGAATTTGAATATTTAATACTAAGTTCGTTTAAAAGTTTGAGTTTAAACAAATTCATGTATCTGTATCCATGAGATTTTAGTGTAGATCTTGTTTAATACCTGGAGATATGGTTGTTCATATACTTTCTAAGTAAATAAGGGATGGTTATCTTTTATGTACAAAATATTCGTATTTAACGGTGGAGTATACAGGTTTGAGGAATTATTGGAATTTGTAGAAGATTCTGGAGGTCTTATCCTTCGCAGAGATGATTTTCATGTTAGCCGTGGGGTTTACTTCATCTCCCAAGAGGTTCATGTCATAATAATAGCCCCTGGAGAATTGACTGAAGATCTCCTAAGAATAGCGAATGATATCAAGGGAGAAATTGAGGTCCTGGAAGTAGAGTACCGTGACAAAGTGAACATGGTATCGTTGATTCCCATCTACAATATTTTAAGCAGGATCAATGGATGGGCTGATGTTTCAACAGTTGAAGATCTTTTGGAATGTCCGTGCGTGGATGGTGTGTGTCAGGAGTTTCAGAAAAGTTCATGCATCGAGGATGTGGAAAAAACCCTTGAAGCTTTGTCAAATATGGAAATTGCAGAACATAGAGAAATTGATGGAGTAGCTGAGTACAGACTCAAAGCCAATGATTAAAAAAAAAAGTTATGAAATGATTGTAAATTTCTACAATCATCTATTTATCAGGTTTCGTTGTTATTTTCTGCGTTTTATTTCTATGGGCGACTTGATGTCCTTCTTTCTTAAGACCCAAACTGTAATTACCACCAGTATTAGTATGATGAGCCAGGTTGGGAACACGAAAACTGTGTTTTTACTGTTTATATTCTGATCCTGTGCTTCTCTACCGTATTGGATGTTACTTTCCACGGTGTAAAAACCCATATCAAAGAATCCTGGGGTCCACTGACTTTTAAATACATAATTATCTCCAGGATACACTGTTCCATTGGTTGTGTTTAGGTTTTGATTTTCAAAGAGCCCCTTAACTGTTATGTTGTTGGTCATTTTAGCCTGCACTGTACCGTTATTTTTAACTTGATATGCTAAATTTCCAGGCATTAAACTCAAAAGAAATGGTGTTGCATTGTGACTGACCATGGATAATGATTCTGTTATTGGTCCAGGGTAACCCACTTTTATTGGAACAACAACTCCTGCTGCCTGAGTGATTTGGGTATTGAATCCACTTGTTTGAGTGCTGCTTTGACTAGGAATACCCACTATTTGAAGGGCACCCTCTGCATCGTAGTAGTTTACATTGTTTGGAATATTTACAGTGTAACTCACAACTTGACTTGCACCAGGAGCCAATG
>JAEZAV010000060.1 GCA_023430285.1 Methanobacteriota archaeon
CAGCTATCTCAAAGAACACGTAAAGGTTGAATATATCATCTGAGAGTAACATTGCCATTACAGATGCAACTCCCATTAATATGAGATATATATAAACTCCTGAAGGTTTTTTGACCTCGTAAATGGAAATGAATATTGCAAAGAGTGCAACAAAACCCAAAATTGTTATCATCAATTTTTGAGCACTTCCAAATACGTAGGTTATTGCAGGGTGGAAAATATTGAGTGCAGATCCTGTGATGAAACTTGGGAGTCCTGTTGCAATTGTGGGATTCTGTGCAAGGGGCGCATAACCGCCAAAGTACTGTATTCCATAGTTTGCAAGCAGTGGTATTGTTGGAAGAAGTAAAGCAACAATTACAGATATTATTTTAACTGCCCTACTCTTCTCGTGGAGCAAGTTTAAAAATAAAGCACATGTAATTGGTATAATTATCATCAACGGGATTAAAAGATTTTCTGTACTCATTTAACACCCTCCTCTAATCGAGGATTAACCCTGTAAACACCTAACTGGCTTGGAATGTTCAGTTGGATGTTGACTTTTATATTATCTAATGAGAATTCTGAAAGCATTTCAATTATCTCCAAGAATCTTTGATGCACTTATGGATCCGTACTTCTTGTTAAGTACTATAATTAAGCCAAGCATGACTGCCATCGTACTGGCCCCTATAACAATACTGGTCAAAACCAGTGCAAATGGGAGGGGATATGCAGCATTCTGAGAAAATTCAGACATTGACATGCCTGGTAAAAATATGTATACTATTCCTCCTGCTTTGTAACCCATGGCAATTAGGAACAGGTTAGCACCATCACCAATGAATGCAAGAGCTATAACCTTTTTTATTAGATTATCCAGGAATAATGTGCCAAATATTCCTATAACTATCAGTGCGCCAGCAGTTAAAAGTGATGCTAATTGTGTATCCATTATCATATTATTCCTCCACCCTGCGCGTTCTGTAAACTGCCAGAGCAAAAAATACCGGCACTATAGCTGATCCAACTATGGCCTGTGTCAATGCTACATCGGGAGCTTGAAGGTACTGGTAAAGCAAGGCTAGGGAAGCCCCGGGAATTCCAGTTAATATGGCTGCTTTTAGGAGATCTCGTTGTAATAACGTTATAATTGCTCCTAAAATTGTTGTAATCATAAAAACGTATTCTATCATTGTTCTTCCTCCCCATAGAAGTAACCGTTGGCAACAGCGTGGGCAGCGAATGGTACCAGTATGAAGTAAGCCACTGCTAAGAGTGGTTCGTTGATAGCTAAAAGTGCAAGGATAAGAGCAGTGTCAGCAACCCCTAGAATATGAATCCGCGCGTAAATTACATTTTCAATGTCATCCTTATACTTTAAGATCCCATATGCTGCTAAAAGCACCAGGAAAGCAGCAATGATGAGTATTGCCGATTGTATCAAAGTTATTATGTCTGTCACATGATCATCCTCTTAAAACTCTTGCAAATGCTATGGTACCCACAGGTCCCAGGAATACCAGTGCAGTTGCTATATCCCTACAAAAGGCTAAATTGTAGATGTGTTGGATTAAAATTAGCATGACTGCGATTGAAATACTTAAACCTGACAAACCCACCAGTGCCATCGCTATTTTTTTTCTTGTTGTGATCCTTATTGTGGCCAATGCAAATATTGCAAGAGCCCCCATGAGAATGTATTCTGATATAAGCAGTATGTTCATTCTAACATCCCTTTTATATATGATTCAAATGGAATTACTTCCTCCACAGGACGTGGAGATATGGTTGCAACCTTCAAAATACAGTTTTCAGAATCGAGATCGATTGAAAGAGTACCCGGTGTTAATGTTATGCTGTTCGCAAGTATGGCTTGGGAAACAGGTCTTTTAAGTACGGTCTTGATCTCAACCACCACAGGTTCTACATCTCCATTGATTATTCTTTTGATAACATCAATTTCAGCTTTGAGTATTTCAAAGAGAAGAACGATGAAATAAGCTATTCCATAGTAAATTCTGGTTATAAACATTGCGATTTACCCCATTTTCATACTAGCATGACATTTAAGTAAATTAACATGGTCGCAGGAAAGACAAAAACTGTACATTAATATCAGTTCAAACATGAATCATTTGAAAACCATGATAATTAATTCATCATTATAAAACATGATATATAAATAATTAACTAAATTATAATTTTTTTTTATAATTACGTTTACTCAAATACTAAAAATTAATTAAATTATATTAATTAAAACCGCATGAAATGGTTCCCGTACATCACAACCGATATTATAACTGCGCCCAAATATAATCCAAGCAAAGTAAATCCTGCCAATTTATGAAATTTCTGAGTAGTTATGGGACTCAAAAGTTCTACCCCTGCCTTTGTGAAAAGGTCGAGTATTAAATGACTTATAGCCCCTATTAAAATGGCTATGAAAACATAATAGGTATTGAATGCTTGATTAGATGTGAATAAAAGTGCAAGTATGATTATGAAAGCATATATTGGGACTAGTTTCTTGTTTAAAATCACAATTCCCAGTATGAGAGAAATAACGATTAGACTGATCTTGAGACTGATGCCATAATCAGTCATGATGGTGTAAGCTCCAAGAACAAAAAATCCCACACATGCACTTATAAATATTATTCCTAACAATGAATGCATGAATCCTCTGTGTTCAGATAAATAGAATAAAAGAGCCATAACAGCTATTAAAATCCCAACCAAATATGGAAGATGGAAAATATATAAAATCAGAGCAAGAATAATTCCTAACAAACCAACTATAGTAATATTCTTCTGATTAACATGATGATCCATATCGATCATTGAAGCACCAATGACAGCCAGAGCTATGTAAAAAACATCTTGAAAGAATGGGAAAACCATTATAATAGCTGCAAGGACATGTTCTTTGTAAGACGGCATTTTAATCGATTTAAGTTTGTATTAACATTTATAATAATTTACCTATTCTCAAGTCATCACACAACATCGAAGTACTCCAGGTAAGATATCATCTGTCCGAGGGATGCTTCAACACTGCCTGCCCTAACTAAATTGTTTTCAGATACAACCTCACAAGTTACTGCTGCAATATATTTAAGGTTACATTCATCTTCCAATGCACCCCCATACAATGCACCGGCCACCTTGTGACATATGACCTTCGATGAAGTGGCATTAGTTATATGTTTAGCAATCTTCACACTTTCAGAGCAGGGTTTCTTTGAGCAGAAAACACTCTCAATACCAGGATTGCTCCCAGGTTTGGTTGAGTGAAAGTCAGCCAAAGATAACACACCCAATGTATCTGTAGCCATTAAAATCTTGTTTGTAGCCGAACCGCTCTTTTTCGCGGATCTGTTCATATCAAAACCTTTGAACCTTCTTGAATTATTTTTAGTTGCATTTGGAACAGCAAATGGAACAACATATACTGTGCCGTTTAAATTTTCTGCATCCAGGTGTTCTAAAAGTTCAAGTGCCGCAATTTGTGGAGGTAGTTCATTCCCATGCACACCAGCCGTGATCATGACCTTGGGTGAACCATTACCCATCTTCATCATGGGAGTCCCATACCTGGCTGCTTTGATCATTTTGTAGGAAATATCTCCATCTGGAACATGATCCATGAGCACACTGTTTTGATCAATTGCTCCCCCTGTTTTATGAGTTATTATAGTTAGGTGTTTACTGGCCATAACTCCACCAAGTTTAAATTATAATGTTGTGAAATAGTTACTATGTATTTTAAACTGACAAATATAAATTGTTTACAAATTAATTTCAAGGTGATTTAATATGGAAAAAGTGGTTCTTGCATTCAGCGGTGGATTGGACACTTCGGTATGTGTGAAGTTACTACAAGAAAAATACAACATGGAAGTAGTGACAGCATGTGTCGATGTAGGACAACCTGAAGATGAAATAGAAAGACCAGCACAAGTTGCAAATAATATAGGGGTAAAAAAACACTACACCATCGATGCTAAACACGAATTTGCAGAAGAATTTATTTTCAGAGCAATTAAAGCCAATGCAATGTACGAAGGCTATCCATTGAGCACTTCCCTTGCAAGGCCACTCATAGCAATGAAAATTGTGGAACTGGCCAAGAAAGAACAAGCAGATGCAATAGCCCATGGTTGTACTGGAAAGGGAAATGATCAATTTAGGTTCGAAACAACCATAAGATCAAGTTCTGTGTGTGACATTATAGCCCCTGTAAGAGATTTGAACTTAACAAGGACTGAAGAGATGGATTACGCTGTTAAAAATGACATCCCAGTTCCTTCTGACAAATTATACAGTATAGACGAGAATCTTTGGGGAAGATCCATAGAAGGAGATATCTTGGAGGATCCAATGGTAGAAACTCCTGAAGAAGCATTTGAATGGACTCAATCAACAGAAAATGCTCCTGATGAACCCCAAAAACTTACAATAACCTTTGAAGAGGGTGTGCCTGTAGCAATTGATGGCGAAATGATGAATGCTCTAGAAATCATCAAAGAAGCTAACAAAATAGCAGGTTTACACGGCATTGGAAGGGTGGATATCATTGAAGACCGTATCATTGGCTTGAAATCCAGGGAAAACTACGAAACACCCGGTGCTGAACTCCTCATAACAGCCCACAAAGCTCTTGAACAGTTAACACTAACCAGAGAAGAACTTAAATTCGGCGAAACCGTGACACAAGCATATTCTGAATTAGTTTACAACGGACTCTGGCATGAACCCCTGAGGGAAGATTTGGACTGCATCATAGATAACATGCAGCTTAGGGTTTCAGGAGATGTGATTCTGAAACTGCACAAGGGCAGTATAAGAATTTTAGGACGTGAATCCCCTTACAGTCTTTACAGTGAAGAAGCAGTTTCATTTGAAGACAAAGAGATGGATCAACGAGAAATAGCAGGAATGGTTAAGAATTACGGATTACAAGCAGCCTGCTATCAAAAAGTTTGTAAAAACGAGTAAGTGACCTCTTCACTCACTATTTTTTTTAAGGTCAGGACGCGAATTAATGGTAATCGAAACTGTATTGTTTGGAATAGTTATAGCAGTTTTATTAGCCATAGGACTGGTTATTCTTTTTAAAGCCGCAGGCATCATAATCAAAATCTTGCTCCACATGATCTTCGGACTTGTGATGCTGTTTATAGTAAACCTACTCCCTTTCATAGATATTCCATTGAACATACTGACCGTGCTTGTTGCAGGATTTGGAGGATTTATCGGAGTTATTTTGTTGGTTATTCTTAATTTAATAGGATTTATCTAACTATTTTTCCCTTTGAAAACCGTTGGTATTTCATTTACAACATCGGTAGCCAAAAAATTGTAGCCAAATGATTTCTCTGCAATATCCCCTGCAGCACCATTGATGTAAGAACCTAAAAATGCAGCTTCAAACACATCATGGCCCTTTGAAATCAGTCCTGCAACTAATCCTGCTAAAACATCCCCTGTTCCCCCAACAGACATCCCAGGATTTCCAGATGAATTGAGTTTAGTTCTGTTTCCATCGGAAATAATATCAACAGCCCCTTTAAGCAGAATTGTACATCCAAACTCAGCTGCAGTGACTTCCACTGTCTTAATTTTGTCATCTAAATCTTCAGGGATATCCACATGGAAAAATGCTTTAAACTCTGCTTTATGCGGTGTTAAAACAATTTTTTTATCAGAATCCTTTACAACATTCCTATCCACAATTTTTAATGCATCCGCATCTAAAACAATGGGTTTTTGAATTTTTTCTACCATTTCATTTAAAACTAGGCCAGTTTCATCCTTTATTCCAATTCCACACCCTATCACAACTGAATCTGCGCTGTCAGATATTTCAAGTATGTCTGAAGAATCTTCAAAACGCACATAATCCTCGGAGAGAGATCTAACAATTAAATTTGGAGAATATGATCGTATGGAACTTGATACTGATTTTGGAGAAGCCACCATTACAATATCCACTCCGGATCTTAAAGCTGCCAGTGCAGCAAGAGCAGGTGCTCCAGAATAATTTTCACTGCCTCCCAAAACCAATACTCTTCCGTTTTGACCTTTATGAGAGTTCTGTTCCCTCCTGTTTAGTCTTAGAATATCTCCCGGTCCTGTGAATAATTCAGCTTCCATTGGAATACATATATCACAAACAGTCAAGTTACCAACATATTTTGTATCTGCATTTAATAGTCCGGTTTTTGGTTTGTGAAATGTTACGGTGTGGTTCGCCATTACAGCCCTATCTGTAACAGATCCTGTCAGAGGATCCATGCCTGTTGGGATATCAACCGCCACAACCACAGCATCTGAATTATTTATGACTTCAACTACAGTTGAAATGGGTTCTCTCAGTTTTCCAGTTACTCCAGTGCCCATCATTGCATCGACAATAATATCTGCATCGGTTGGTTCAACTTGGGAAGAATCATGTATCTTAAATATGTTCAAAGAGGAGTTGTAAATTCCTAAATTTTGTATTATTTTCCAGTTCATCCTTGTTTCATTGGATTTGATACCTGATTCTGTGCCTATAAAATATAGTTCAACATTGTACCCCTTCTGAATCAGGTGTCTAGCAGCAACAAATCCATCTCCCCCATTGCCTCCCTTGGCTGCGTAGATTGCGACTTTGCACTTCTTTGATATTGTAAATATTTTCTCTGCAACACATTTTCCTGCATTTTCCATCAGCACCATTCTAGGAATCCCAAGAGCTTCAGAATTTGCATCAGCAACCATAATATCCATTGGATCCATTTTTATCACCACAAACCAGATTCTTGTAAATATTATTATATTATAATTATTAATAACTAGAAAATTAAGGATTTCGTATTTGTTTAATCAAACATTACTACAAAATATAAACCCTCATATTACAATAATTAACTGTAAATCATAAAATATTGAATTATTGAAAAATTGATCATATAGGAAAAGGAATTCTAGTCTTGACATATAATTATTGATTCGGTGATTATCTTGCGCCCACCATACCTACCAATACTACCATTTAGCAAAGATGCAGCAGATGAACCCTACATTCTTGCATTTTATGCAATTATAGGAGTACTGGTGCTAATTATCTATGGGATTGTTGGTTCCCTCTTCATCATGAAGCTAGATCCTTTAAATTCTTTATATTTTACGGTGCAAACAATAGCTACAGTGGGTTTTGGTGATATTCAACCTATAACTCCTCTGCAAAAAATTTTCACCATAACCCTTGTTATGGGTGGTGTTGCATTGCTTGCCTACGCATTTACACTTACAATTACGGTGGTAACTATGACTGTGGAAGAAATTGCATCAGGTGCCAAACAAAGAAAGATGATAGCTGCATATAAAGACCATTTTGTTCTGTGTGGTTATGGAAGAGTTGGTAGTGCTGTGCATAAAGAATTGAAGAAAAGAAATATCCAAGTGATAATTATTGAGAAAAATAAAGATGTTGTAGAGAAAGAACTCTGGCAGGACCCCAATGTTTTAGCCATCCCAGGGGATGCAACAGATGAAAACATAATGATCGATGCAGGGATAAAAAGGGCCAGGGGAGTTATAATCACCACTGGAGAAGATGTGGACAACCTCTTTATCACTCTAACAGCCAGGGAAATAAGTCCAAAAATATGGATAGTTACAAGGGCAAGTAAGGCAGAAAATGTTCGCAGACTCTACAGATCAGGTGCTGATAAGGTCATATCGCCTGAAACCAGTGGTGCAGAAGATATTTATTTCGCATCAATGGAACCCACCATCATGAAGATCACTGTCAAGCACAGTGTTGAGGATATTAGAAAGGAATCTGAGATCATACTGAAGTACGGTTGCACATTGGAAAATATAGAGTACCATCTTCCAGAATTTACCGAACCCCTGGCAAGAAAGGTGGGAGTTTCAGACATCAGCCAGTTGAACAGATTTTTAACCAGTCTGGAAAATGAACAATCCAGAAAAAAATCTTTGGAAAATATTTACGAGTCAGTTAGCGGAATCCATTCACACTGGATATCTGGACCTAACAAAGAAAGTCTTGATAAAGTCACAACCGAACTGAAGAAAGAAGGAATTCTTCTAGGAATAAACTTAAACGAAGACGAAATTATGGAAGTGACCAAGAAAAACGGTAGAATGGTTGAAGTTGTTTTAAAACCCGAAATCAAAATTACAGAATCACACGGTGTCCGAGATATTCAAGAAGAAGCACAGATAATACTCAAACACGGCTGCACCATCGAAGATATTGAGTACTACCTGCCTGGATTTCATGAACCCCTCAAGAGGAAGATTGGGCTTTCAAATGATGAAGAAATGGATCGTTTTTTAACCAAGTTGAACCAGGACCCTGAAAGGATGGAGTCATTAGAAAGATTATATACCATTTCTGGAGGAGGAATTCATTCTCACATAATATCTGGTCCTGATACTGAAAGTTTGGGAAAGGTTGAATCTGAATTAAAGACCAAAGGATTTCTTTTGGGAGTAAATTTGACACCAACAGAGATTAACCAAAAAATCACAGAATTTGGTAGGGTTTCAGAATTACTTATCAGGCACCGTCCAAATGAACTAGAAGATAAACGAATCATAATCGAAAATGGTGGTAGGATACTGGATTCCAAACATTATCTTCCAGGATTACGTCAGGTTGTAACTCGAAATCTATATTTGAAGGATGAAAAGGACTTAGTAAAATGTGAGGAAGAGTATAAAAAACCAGACGCCAGAAGATCCCTTGAAACTCTTTCGCAGATATCTAGACAAGTGCATTCACACACTGTTTCTGCAAGGGATGCTAAAACAATAATGAAAATTGTTCAAGAACTCACCAAGGCAGGAATTCTGCTTGGAGTGGATCTTCCACTAGAGGAAATCTGGACAATTGTTGAAAGTGAAAAAATCGAAGAGTTCTGTATACAATAAAGAATCAGTGCATTTAATACCAGTTGTTAAAAAAAAATAAATAATCGATGTTTTTAGCAAACATCATGTAGTTGTAACTGGTATTTACCTAGATTTCCACCGAAGTTTCCTGCACTGATCTGAATAATTCCTGAAACTTTAACAGCTGCTTCTATACCTGCTTTCATTGCTGCTTTTACAGCATCTTCATCTACACCATCAATAACAATTTCGTAGACACCGTTTACATTTTCTGGAATTTGGCAACCTTCAACTTCGTCTTTTAATGTAACGCACATTTTTTCGTTGGTTGATGCTCCCAAGAATTTGTATTTGTTGGAACCTACTTTTGATCCTGATGCCACAATTCCTCCAGGGAACGGAGTAATTGCTCCAGGTACCGCTTCAATTGCATCTACTGCTGCATCAGCAGCTAGTAATCCTGCAGGTTGGTTTTCAGCTAGGATAAAGAAATTTCCTCCTGCTACTCCTGCTTTTATACCTAATTCTGCTTCTACACAGAAATCTCCTGACATGAGTGGTATTGAGTGAACCTTCCTTCCTTCAACATCAATGGTCTGTTCGTATCCATCTCCGAAAAACTTGAGTTTTTGGCCGGTTTTGAGTTTTTCATCTGGCTCATCTAACCAATCAAATACAGCTGTTGTGGCTGCAGTTAGAATACACATTCCTACACGTTCTAATAATTCATGATCGAGTTTGTCTTTGTTCATGTTACAGATCATTATGACGTATCCAGGCCTTCCATCAGGTGTTTCCTGAGGAGGTACGTAGCAGTCTATTCCTGCTTCTGCTGGGCATCCAATGACAGATGTTCCGTAACCAGTAGCTTCGGTAGCTGCTACCAAAGCCAATTTTTTTGTTGCTGCAGTAATAAGAATTCGGGATACTTTTATATCGAATGCTTCTGCAAAGTTATCTTCTATTTCCACTCCGTTTATATCCATGATTATCACCGACTGATCGTAGTTGAGAAATAGTTATAAATTTTTCCATTTAACTTTGTAAGC
>JAEZAV010000061.1 GCA_023430285.1 Methanobacteriota archaeon
GAGATATGTGGAAAAAAACTAGTTGAAGAACCATTGAAAACTAAAATTGATGGTTCAATCATGCTTACTTGTAAAGAATGCTCAAAGTTTGGTAAAGTTCAAAAAGAACCTCCTAAACCAAAGAGAAGAGGAGCTCCAAGGGGTTCTAGTGGAACCAGAAGAACATCACGACCACAGGAACCTACCGAGGAAGTAATTGAAAATTTCAATCAGTTAGTGCGTAATGCAAGGGAAAAAAAGGGCTGGTCTCGTGAAGAACTTGGTGAAAAGCTGTATGAAAAGGCTTCAGTCATAAGCAGAATAGAATCAGGTAAAATGGTTCCAGATATTAAACTAGCAAAGAAGCTCGAGAAAACACTGAAAGTGGTTCTTATAGAAAAGAATGATGGGACTGCCATGGATGAACTGGCCCATGCAAAGGTTAGAGAAGCAACAATAGGGGATATTGCTAGAATAAAAAAGAACTAACTTTACCCTATTTTTTTCTTAAATAAATTTTTTTTATGTAAATTATCAATTAATCTTCTTTTTTAGAATCAAAAGATTTGTCACTCTTATGGGAATAATATCCTCTTAGGGGACTTAATTTATTGAAGTTAGATTCTAATTCTTTAAATTCTGCATATTCTTCGCTTATAACCACTACATGTGCTGGTGGATGTATTTTTCTGATGTGAACTATGCTTTTGGTTGTATCGTCAACCACCTTCACAAGAACTGCTATGGCTGATCTGGATCTTATCTTTTGTTTCAAAATTTTAGTTGCTATGTTATCTGCCTTTTTTGACTCTATGATCCGGGGTTTACCACTAATTTTCAGGCCAGCATGTCTCTCGATATCTGCGAGGGTGTTTAAAAGTTTATTTTGGTCTTCTGCTCTTATTAAAATTAAAGCCATAAAAATTTCTCCTATATAAAAAATCTTTTAATTAAAAAATAATTTAAATGGAATAAATTCATCATTTATTCCGCATTTTTTTTACTACTTCTTTAGGAAGGATGATATTAACGTGCTTCTAAACAACACCAGTATCACCAGAATTATTCCTATGGCAGTTTGCATGTTTCCCAACAGGTTCAGTATGTTTGAGCTTATTGGTAGGTTCCATGGAGGGGATGATCTGTCATCTGGAAGTGCCTTGAAATACACACCAACAGCTTTTTGATTTTGATTCACATTGATATCACTGGCTTCAACATCGTTGACCCCAACAAGCAATCCACTGGAAATTGCGTTGTTGATATCTTTTGCAATTTGTGTTCCACTAAAACCATGTTTTGAAACAGATGCCTGAACTATTTCCTGGGTTGTTGAAGCAACTCCGGGTGCATCTGTACCGTAAACAGCTACCGATGTTGTGTTTGAATCCACAGTGATGGCATTTTGCAGAGCTTGATATGCGTAAACAGTTGTAAGATTTGATCCATCTATGGGACTAACCTCATAATTCGCAGCCTCTGGAAACGCAACACTCCAACCATTATCACTGACCTTACTGTAGGGTTGGTCCATTGAAAAACCGGTGGTGTTTAATTCGGTAGGTGTGAACATGTCCCCAGTTGTGATACCAGAAACAAGGTTTAAAGCACCACCACCATGTTTTTCACCTGCATTTATTGCAACATTTTTAAATGCAGCTGCAACCACATCTGTGGCAGGATAACCATCCCGTATCATTTGCCCCATCATTTCAGCTGTTTGTAAACGCACAGCATCTGCAGTACCGTACTGAGGGTTACCTGGAGTGTTTCTCAGGTGAATAATAGCTCCCTTAGTTCCGGGCGGTAGAACTGCTAGACCTCCACTGTATGGAGTTATGGTTATGGTACCGTTGTCTGAAACAATCACAACGTATGCTAAGAAGTATCCTCCCACAGCAGCACCTATGGTAGGTCCTCCAGTCATGATCCTAATACCTGAAAATCCATTTGCTAGTGTTGCTGCCGAAGCTGCTGTTCCTCCATTTTCAAGGTTGTTTACGGCCGATACAATAGCACCTAACCTTGGGGTTTCGTTACCCTCACCACCAGAGAGAACACAGAAATGTTTTTCTTTTGAAAGGATGAATGTGGACTGGAACATGTTTTCTGCCCAGGATTGACTTCCTGCAGCAGCACCGTTTGGATCCTGTCCTGTAGGGTCTGTTATAACAACCACGTTCATTGTGGCTGCAGAGGTGTGAACCAACATTCCAACTGTCATTAGGAACAGTAAAATTCCCACTAATTTTGATCTCTTCATGAATTTCAGCCCCTTAATAAGTTCCATTCAGCCCCTTAATGTATATGTTTGAAAAGTCTTCAATCACGTTCACTGTAACTATTCCTGTTGAATTATCCACTTCAACATCGGCAGCAACAATTGGCGTGATCTGCGTTCCTGGTATCGTTGTTTGCATAGCAGCTTGTTTAGCATTATCTATTGCTTCATTCAAGGGGACTTGCCGCTTAGACGTGACTAAAGTATCTCCCTGGATGTAACTGCCTGATCTAAAACCAACATTTGCCAAACTATTTTTAATAGAATCTAATGGCACAATATCGTTACCCTTAACAATCACACCAGAAATTGGAACTCCCTGATCAGAGGTGGTTGATGAGGCATATGACATGTAAGTCATGACCCTCCCTGAAAATATAAGCAGGAATGCCAGTAATAAAATTATTAAGGTATCTCTCCTAATTTTTATGAACATTCTAATTCACCTTCAGTGCATTGAAATATGAAACTATAATATTTAATATGTTTATTTGATCTTATCTGATCTAATTAGATTATTTTTAAAAGATTTAAAACTATGCCATAACCTAATAATTTTCTTTCATAGAAATTATTTCAATTCTAAAATTGATTTTTTATACTTGAATGCAGCTTCTCCAAGACATATTAAAGCTGAAGACTTGCATTTCAAACCAGCTTTCATCCCATCTAACACTTGGTCTGAACTTGCACCGAGGGTTCCAGTTTTATCGAATTTAACCATGGATTCACTGGTCAGCACAATTTTTCCAGATTCAATCTCTTCAACCTTGGTTTCTGCAACTACCCTGGATGCATGGGATGCTGGAACTATGAAATCTCCAAATTTCAACACTTTATCAAATATTTCAACATCTCCCTGTTCACCAGATTCAGAAGAAACTGTTAATACTACGGTTATGGTTTCGTAAACCTTTTTAAGCTCTCTTAAAACAGTTTCAATTCCTGCTGGATTGTGTCCATAATCAAGGATAACTTCCATTTCTTCGTGGGTGAAGAGATGTTCAATTCTTCCGGAAACCCCTTCAAAGGTTTCAACTGCAGTTAAAATTTGGTCCATGGGCAGGTTGAAATATTCCTTCGCAGCCACAATTGCCCCTGTGACATTGTAAACATTGTGAAGTCCGATGAGCTTCATTTTCACTTCAAAAACAGAATCTGGTGTTTTGATTTTGAACCTTCCCTCAGATTCTTCAACATCAAATGCAAGGTAATCTGGTTCTGGACGTTTGAGTCCGCATTCACATTGGTAGTAACCGGATCCTGTTATTGTTTCGTTGATCTCAATTTCATTACCGCACCAGCATTTCTTGTAACCTAAATCTTCTGTTTTTGCATCCACTCCA
The DNA here is from genome assembly GCA_023430285.1 of Methanobacteriota archaeon. Lineage (GTDB taxonomy): Archaea > Methanobacteriota > Methanobacteria > Methanobacteriales > Methanobacteriaceae > Methanobacterium_B. Next base: position 3,607 of record JAEZAV010000061.1, read on the forward strand.
AACTTTATCACAGAATCTGAGTTTTTTATCAAACCAAGCACCGTTGGATCGTCAGAGTTGATTATGAGTTTCTTCTTCTGGAAGTAGTCCACAAATTCTCCTTTGATCCTGGCGTAGTTCATAAAATCATGGGTTTTATCCAGATGGTCTGGGTTGATATTTGTTAAAACACCACACTCAGGTTCGCATCGTTTCATCATAATTTCCAGGTCACCGGTGTTTCCAAATGTCCCTGTTTCTAGAACTGCAACATCTCCCTTCAACCTGGCCTGCAGTGGGGGAATGTAATCTATGTTTCCTTGAAGTTTGATGAAACCATGTTCCGTTGGTTCAAGATCCATGCTTCGGCAAATATGTTTAAGCAGGGTTGTGGTGGTTGTTTTTCCGTTGGTTCCACTGACACACAGAACTGGTTTATCTGGTTTAAACTGGTTTAAACAATCATCCACAGTCATAACATCCTTGCCAAGTTCTGAAATTCTTTTGAATAAATCTGATTCTTCACCAAGGCTTGGTGGTGGTATTATGATGTCTGAATCACTAAAAAATGATTCTGGATGGTTTTCTAGAAATTTGGGAAAATCATAATCTTCCAGTGTGTATAAAAAGGTGCATTTTGTGGCCGGGCTCATGTCTGTTCCCATGACCCTGAATTTTTTGTCCATCAACATCCTGGAAATTAGGTTTCCAACAACTCCACAGATTCCCACCACACCGTAAACAGGTTTCTGCCTGTTTTCAGAGTTAATCATATTTTTTACACCCTTCTTTAATGCCGGACATCATTTTAAATTTAAGATCGTCGTAGTTGGTGATGGCTCCAGGCCCAACATGGACCACAATATCTCCTGGCGCCGAGTGCTTGATTGCGAGTTCCCCTGCAATGAACATGTCTTCGGTTGCTAACTTTATGGCCGAAGATTTTTGAGCCCCCTTAATAACATCGTTTGCTGCTTTCACATCAAACTTTTTAGTTGTTTCGTTGTATCCGCTGCAGATTATTACCTTAGCATATTTTCCAATGACTTCACCCACCTTAACCTTGTCCCGAGGATTGGTGCTGTCAGGGTTATCCACCACAACAATTAAATTCTCGCTATCAAAGCTTTCAAGGGTATTGATAAGTCCTGCAGGCACAAAGGCAGCATCAAAATGAACTTCCCTATCATTATAATTTCCAATGTATTCCATGTGTCCTTCAATACCTTTAAAATCAGATAATCCCTTTTTTATAGATTCTTGGCTGATTCCATATGCAAGTGCTGCTGCTGCAGCTCCAATGGAATTATCGAAGTAGTATCCCCTGAGTTTGAATGGGGTGTTGAAATTACCTTCCAATCCCAATTCTGGAATGTTGTAATTTATATTGAGCTGACCATTTTCCAAAGTTCCTTGAACCTTGCATAGCTCATGTTCACGACAGTAGTAAATGACATCGTCCCTGAATGATTCTATATTTTCTTTGCATTGAATACCTGAAATAAGAATTTCACTGGATTGGGTGATGAACAATTTCCTTTCAACATACTTCTCCATTGAATAATCGAACTCGTCAAGATGATCTGGAAAGATGTTGGTGATAATTCCCACTTTGAGCTCCACCTTGGACATCAACCTGGATGTTCCATGGGGCAGTTCAAGCACGGCAACATCGTTGCTTTTATGAAGTCCATTAACTATTCCATCAACAATCACTTCGCTCAACAGGTTTCCCATCCTTGAAGAACACGACCAAACATTGTAACCTGCTGCTCTGAAAATTTCTGCCACTGTGTGGGTTGTACTAGTTTTTCCAAGTGTTCCTGTTATTCCAACAGTATCAATATCAAGCAGTTCATTGATGATATCTGAAATATATTCGTTGCTCAGCAATTCAATATTCTTCTCAGCTAAAAACTTCCATACCGGAGCATTCAGTGGCACAGTTGGAGCCACATATGCATATTCAATTTCTTCAGAGTTTAAACTCTCAAAATTATCAAAATCAAATGCTAATTCCACACCCTCATTTTCCATTATTTTCAGGGTTTCTTGCACCTTTTGAGGGAATTCATTCATTTTTTTTCTGTCTGTCATCAGGATGCTGTTCCCAACATAATTCAATATCCTTGCCACGGGCCTTCCAGCATTACCTGCACCAATTACTAAACACTTCATAACAATTTCTCACAAGAATCTTTTAAACACTGTAATCCATATTATTTCTTTTAATTCAGATTTAAATCTTAATCTACTAAGTATTATTTCCAAGTAGTACTTATCAATTTCTCATTTTAGGGGGCATGGCAGTGGGCATTTTTGATTCCCACTATTCAAAATAGGAATAGTTTAAGCGTATTTAAAAAAAAATAAGGTATTAAGTTCACTAACTCTATTCAGGACCTTTTATCCGGTTTAAAATGTCCTTAGCAGGATCCATTCCCTGTGCACCAATTAAAAGAATAGTATCTTCCTTTTTTGCGGTGTTCAAGGTGTAATTTAGGGCATCTTCCAGTTCTTCTTTGAAGGTGTGTTCTAAGTCATGTTCTGCCATAACAGTCCTCACAATTTCGATTTCAGAGGCATGAACTGTGTTCAATTCGTCAACAACTTCAGAACTGCTTGTGATAACCAGGGAGTAATCAACAGCTTGAAGGGCAGATGCAAGTGCCTCTGCATTTAAACGATTTATAACTTCACCCCTAGATCCCCGAACCGCAAACAAGATAATTAAGGTGCCTTCAGACATTTCAGAGGCACTTTTAATGGTTGCCATGATTCCATCGGGGTTGTGGGCGAAATCATCTATTATCAAAGGTTTTTGGTAAAGAATTGAAAATCTTCTGTTTAATGGACTGTAAGATAATATGCCTGCTTTTATGGCACTGACATCGATGTTCAATGCCAAACACGCACCTATGGCTGCCATTGTATTTTGTAGGAAGTGCTTACTTTTAAATGGAAGTTCTTCCATCTTTAAAAACAGTTGACCCTCATGGTGTATTCCATCAGATTTAACAGTTAGATCCGGATTAAAATCTGGTTCAACAGAACCGTGGGATACTATGTTTGGACAGGTCCCAATTTTCCCGGCCATTTTTCTTAGTAGTGGGTCATCATAATTCAAAACAGCGTATTTATTTTTGCATGATTTTTCTACTGCAGCCAGGGCCCCGTATACCTCGTCGTAGGTTTCTTCAATGGAATTGATCAGGCCAATATGATCCATGGTTATGTTGGTTAGAACCAGAACATCTGGCTTGACTGCATCTGTCATCAGGTAAGCATGATCTTTCATGAGCTTATCCATCCAACCCTGAACTTCTGAAACTTCTATCACCATTGCATCAATGGGTTTTTTGGTTTTTGCCTCGAAACGTGATATTTGATCAGAAACAACAGGGTCAATCAGGGTGTTAAATTCAGATTTAGAATCTGTGTTGGTGTAGCAGTTGTAACCTGCATGATTAAGTATGTTTTGTATCATGTGGGTTGTTGTTGACTTTCCGTTGGTGCCTGTTACAACGACTCGTATGGATTTTTGGGCAAATTTTTCAATGGACCATCTGAGTGCAAATGCATTGGCAAGTTCAATTTTGGGGGTGATTATCAATGGAAAATCAAGTTTTTCTGCTGTTTTCACGGCATTCCCCTTGGGGTTTTGAGTAACAACACATGAAACACCCCTATTTCTTGCTATTTCCACACCCTTTTCATCGATCCAATGCCTAATAACTGCATCTCCAGGTTTGGCATGGTTTAAAAAGGTGAAAATCCCCTGAATAACTGTATCTGGCCCTGTTAATTTTCCGTCGATTTTATTGGCCAGATAGGAAGTTGTTAATTCTGTCATGTTATCCCCTAATGTTCTAAGGTTTTTAGATCACGTTGTAGACGAAGAGTGCTGCAGCTGAAATTACTATGGTCGCTCCCCAGTAAACTGCCACGATCTTCTTTTCGGATAGTCCCTTGTAATGCAGTGTGTGGTGGAGTGGTTCAACAGGCAGTTTGATAACATGTGCCCTGTGAAGAAGGCTTATAACAACGGATATTATCGGAACTGCCAGTGCTATGATTGCGAAGTATACCACGTCTCCAAGAAACGCTGCGGTAATATATCCAGCACCCAGGGCAAAGGAACCGGTGTCTCCCATAAATATAGATGCAGGATACTTGTTGAACACCAGGAAACCGAAACATGCTCCAGCTATTGCTACAAATGGTAATGCTCCCATTGGGTTTCCCTTTGAAAATGCGAAAAGTGCCGAAGCAATTGATGCAATTCCAAGTATTCCTGCTGCGAGTCCATCCATACCATCTATCAAATTCACTGAGTTAATTGACCCGACTATACCACAGATCACCACTGGTATTATCAACAATCCAATATTGAAACCAAGAACTGAGGCACCAACAGCTCCCGAAGCAACTAAGAAGAGTGAAACCAAAATTTGGGATGCTATTTTTTCATTCTCTTTAATCTCACTTTTTATAGGTGCTTCACCAATGATCTCAACTTTATCAGTTCGAAGAAGTTCTTCAAGATCTTTTTTTGCTTTTGGCGTGGTTACCCTGGCATTTTCTCCGGTTTTGAGTGTTAATCTTCCAATTTCAACTGGTTCAGAACTCTTGTTCATCACAACTTTCTGAATTTCCTTGGTTTTGAGGCCTATTAGATCGTCCATCAAACCAACAATACCAGCCACCATCATTATTAAAACAGTTAAAATAAGCTGTGAATTTGTGTAGTACACACATGCAACCAACAAAACTCCCATTAGAATGGCAATTCCACCCATTGTGGGTGTACCAGCTTTATGGCTGTGTTCAGTAACTATCGGGTTGTCCTTAACATCTGCATACTTCAGGAATTTTTTAACTAAATACGTGAAAATTGCAGTTGATAAGAATGCGAGTAAGAATATGAAAATTTCCAGGTTAAAATTGTTCAAGATACCACCTATGACTCTATTTTGATAATTTTGGTCAGATTCATTTATAAAGTTATAATTTTTACTGTTATTTCAATAAATTTTAGATTGTTATATATCTATGGATGCACTACTCCAAAAAAATTTTCAAATCTTCGGCAGTTTTAACTGCATGGGCCATTGAATCTCCCCGGATCGTGATGCGTTCATGGTTTTCTGGACCATGAATTATCCATGAATTTTCACCACTAAATTCCCTGAATTTGTAGTTGTTCTTAGAAGAGCTGTAACTTCCAACTGGCACTTCTATGGAAGAATAATTTTTGATCCTATCCTTGAGTTCAGATGGATCCCACACACCAGACACCATCTTCACGAGTTCTTGCATGATATAAACATTGGTTGCAGCCCCTGTTATGTAACGGGTTCCGCTTGGCCTTGCATTGATTTCAATAACATAATTTTTCCCGGTTTTAACGTCGAATATCAAGTCGATGTCTGCAGTTCCCTCTAAATTCAGGGTATCTGCAATTTTAATGGCTATTTTCCTGATCTCTTCGTTATTCAAATCATTGTCAACACCATCAATATCTAAAGGTGCTTTCTTAACCTTTTTTAGGGGATGTAAACCATTTAAAGTCGTTTTCCCCTTGTACACTGGAACCAACGGAATGGTTTTTCCATTCCATCTCAATACTTCGATGGATACTTCGTAGCCTTCCAGAAATTTTTCTGCCAATGTTTCATCAAAGCCATCGAAGTAGTTTCCAACTTCATCAAACTTTGAAACTATTTTGATGCCTGATCCGCCCTGGCCACTGGCCTGTTTCAGCACAACTGGGGATTTGGATAGTAGCTCTGTTAATATATTAGCATTGTTATCCTTTGTAAGTTTAAAAAATTCAGGAGTTTCAATGCTGTTATCAACAAAAAATTGTTTGGTTTTAATTTTATCTGCACAGATTGAAGCTGCTTTAACGCCGGGACTTGCCACTGGGATGTTATGGTCTTTTTCAAGGACTTCTTTCATCTTTGCAACATCAACAAGGGGACCATCAACACCTATGAGTGGAACCACTCCATCGACTTCTTCTTGAATAGCAATTTTCATGGGTTCTTCCATTCCCCTTGAAACTTCAAAAAATTGGTCTGAAAGTTTAAGATTTGGTGATTCAGAATTAGATTCGGTTATAATGGTTTTAATTGTATTATTTTTGGTGTAAAGTGCTACATCGTCGAACAAACGTGCACCTATAAAAAGTATCTTCATTTTATCACAGTTTATTTAATTTAAAAATATTACAGATTTGCTTAAATTTTTATTTTGAAATCCTAATCAAATGTTTGGATATAATATCATTATGATCCATTGAGTTCTTTAATATTAGCTTCAATTTCATGGATCTTGGCACTGAAAAATCCTTATGAGTTCTATCATCAGGGATTCAATACCTTCCTTAAGTTCTTCAGATATTTCTTCAAACATTTCGAGGGATTTGGGTTGTATTCCAATCAATATTATTTTAGCATCAGAAAATGATTTCAAATATTTTATCATGAACGATAGTGGCATTGCATGGGTGGATATGCTGTAACTTGCAATTTCATCCTGATGAACCAACCTTAAACTTCCAGGTTCAAGTCCCATTTCAACGGCATCAACAAATATGATGTGTGAGGGCTGTTTGGATCGAATCATTCCAGTGTAATTTTCAGGTACTGTACCTGCATTTACCACACTCATCATAGGATACATATCTGGATGGTTCTGAATTTCCTGACCGAATTTTTCGGCTATGATGGGTCCTGCTGCATCGTCTCCCCTCATTTCGTTGCCAATGCATAGAAATATGATATTTTCATGGTTTTGGATGAATTTTTTCAGCTCTTGCTCTAACACTTTCCAGTCCTCCGCCCATTTCGTAACTCAGATCAACTTCCAGCACATCATTTTCAACCACATTCATTTTCTTCAGAGGAATTATTAAAGGCGGATTTAACATGGGTGTGGGTCCGCAGATAATCTTTTCAGTTAGTAAAGTGAATGTTGTTAACTTCAATCCATTTACTATTCCATTTCTGTTGATCTTGATCATAAACATTTGCTTGAACTTGGGTTCAACAGGTTTGTCGAACATTAGTTTACTGTAGAATATGGGTTCACCAAGAACAAAATTTTTAGGAAAACCATCTTCTTCGTAAGAGATATGTTCACATGAGGATTCAACTGGTTCTATACAGTTAATTATTCCACATGGAATTATCACTCCATCTTCCTTCAAGTACTTCAGTGTAGAGTTAAGTACAGGTACTTGTTCTTCATCTATGAGTGCGGTGTCAAGCATTTCACAGATTATAACATCTGCCTTGGTACTGAATTGATACGCACTGGCATCGGCATGCACCACCTCAACGTTGTTGAAGGCTTCAAGATTTTTTTGGGCAATTTTTGAAGCTGATCTGTTAATTTCTACAGCCACAACCCTATCTGCATACTGTGCTGCACATGAAGATAGAACACCAGAACCGGTTCCAAGATCAAAAACTGTGCCCCTGGCTTTTTCTTTAATGGCTTCGAAGAATCCTGCCAACCTTTCATAATCAGACGTTAAGTTGTAGTGATAAGGAGTGTTTCCAAGCTTCATATGATTTAGAATAAAAAAAATGAATTCCATTAAACCATGCAATTAAAAATAAAAAAAAGAAAAAAATTTACTCTATTTTTTCTCCACTGGCAGTGCTTGTAAGTTTTACGTGTTCCACACCTTTTAATCTCATAATTTTTTCTGTGAGATCACGTATGTACTTAACATCGCCCTTGACTACTATGACTTCTAAACAGTACTTTTCAGTCATATGAACGTGCATCACTGCGTTGATATAATCACGGTAATCGTGTTGAATATCTGTAAGGTCCTCCATGACTCCTGTGTAATGGTGGTCGTAGATTACTGCGAGGATTCCGATTCTGTCTCCTTCCATTTCATTCATCCACTGGTATCTTACAATGTAATCCTTTAATGCATCTCTTATTCCTTTTGAACGGGATTGATAGCCCCTGTCTTTTAATACTTCGTCAAAATCATTGAGTAATTTTTTAGGTAGTGACATACTAATACGCATCACGTTGTTCCCTCCCCATTTTTATAATACCATAATACTAAATTTGGCACTATTTAAACCTTTCCTCAAAAATATTTAATAGGATTTTGGCAGTGTCAAGTTCACATTCAAATGATATATAATTAATACTTAATACTTTTTTCTATTATCGTGATTATTTTTGTGGGCAGGAGTTTGTTATATGAACATTTGAAATGATTTCATGTATTTGTAACTAGTTCATATGTTTTTCAACATCTGGAAATTGGATGTGCAAATAAATATTAATCATTTCAACTAAATCTATCTATTAATGACTGTGATGGTGATTATTCAAAATTTTGGAGGATCAAAATGGAAGTCAAAGAAGCCATGAATCAGGGTGTAATAACCGTTAATCCAGAATCAAAGCCTTTAGATGCATTTAAGAAGATGTATAAAGAAGGGGTGCGGAGACTGTTTGTATTAGATGCTGATGGAGATCCCAAGGGAGTAGTATCCTATTCAGATCTTATAGGAGTTTTAGGTAGTTTAAGGCCAACAAATAATGAAATGGCATCGTTAAATATATCCGATATCATGTCTGAGGATGTTATGACCATTGATTCTGACAACATGATAGAAGATGCTGCTAATTTAATGGTTAGGGCAGATGTTTCGGGGTTACTTGTTCTTGAGAATGATAAACCTGTTGGAGTAATTACTAGAACAGATATCTGTAGAATGGTGGCAGCTGAACTTCTGGTACCCGCATAAATTTTTTTTCTGTACAATTATTTTTTTTAATTGAAACGATATTTTTAAAACCAAAAATTATCTGAAAATGAAAGTGAGTATTAACAATAAGTATTCATATAGTAATTTGATTTTCAGTTGGAATTATGTTTCACAGTTCTGGATTATACTGTGCGATCCATGAAAAGTATGAACATTGAAATGAAAAATGAGTAAACTGAAGTTATTCTCATATTATTTGCTTAGCAAACAATGAACTAAATTTTATTGAAATTAAAACAATATTAAACTGGGTTGGAAATACCACTAAAGGATTTCCAACTGATAGCTTAATAAAATGAGTGCGGCTGCCGGGATTTGAACCCGGGTCGTAGGCTTGGAAGGCCCAAGTCCTAACCAGACTAGACTACAACCGCAATGCGGCGTCCGGGATTTGAACCCGGGTCACTGACGTGGCAGGCCAGAGTCTTAACCAGGCTGGACTAACGCCGCATAGAATACTTTTGACAACATACCATGGTTTTGCGTTACTGGTATATAAGCTTTTAGGTTTGTGACCTCCATTAATAAAATTTCAACAAAATTTCTGCTAACAGAAACCCCAACTAGAACAATGATCATTACTAAATTGAATCTCGAACACAAGATTTTATCCATTTATAATGGTTCTAAAATGTTATAAAATGATAAAAAATAGAATTTAATGATTTTTAATGCCTTAAACCCCTTAATAATTGAAATATTTTATTAAACAGATTTCCTTATCTTAAATCAAAACTGGACATTAATTTTATATAGCATGATCATTCAAGAATGAAGATATTACTATAAAACTACAGGGAATATAAAATTAGGATCAAATAAAATTTATTCAGTTGAATATTCAACGAAAAAAGTTCAAGATCGATTGTGATGGTGTTAACATGTACGTGGTTATAATGGGTGGAGGAAGGGTTGGCCTTGCACTGGCGTCTTCCCTAGTTTCAGTTGGAAATGATGTAACTTTAATAGAAAACAATTTGGATCTGTGCAGTAATGCAGCGAGTGAATTGGATGCCATGGTTATTTGTGGAAATGGTACAGACATTAAAACACTCAAAGAAGCTAACATAGCAGATGCAGATGTTTTTGTAGCTGCAACAGGTAATGATGAGGCTAACCTTTTATCATGCATACTTGTGAAGGATTACAAAATACCTAAGGTAATTGCAAGGGTAAGTAACCCCGACCACGACGATGCCTTCCGTAAAGTTGGTATCGATGTTGTTGTGAGTCCTGAGTTAACAGCTGCAGGTTATCTTGAAAAGCTGATCACCCGTCCAAAAATAGCTGATCTGATTGTTATTGGAAAAGGAAATGCTGAACTCCTTGATATAAGTGTTAACAACAAGAAGGTTATTGGAAAAAAAATAGGGGAAGTAAGTCCCACCGACAACTACATCATAGCTGCCATTTACAAAAATGGTGAAATCAAAATACCCAAGGATGGGATGATGTTGAAGGAAGGGGATAGGATATCCATACTTGCCAAGACCCACGCCATCAAGGATGTAACAAAAAAATTCACACAGTAAACACCATTCAATTCTCTTTTTAAGTTACCTTTGAATATCAACTAATTTTTCATCGATGATACGCATATCCACATTTTCCTCGAAGATATTTGCCAGTCTTTCGATTGAAGATCTTTTCATGTCTTCGAAGTCATCTGTTCCAAACCCTAATTTTTCCATCCCCTTACTGCTTCGAACATGATCTGTGAAGGTTCTTCTGAACTTGAAATTATGGAAAATTCCATGGAGGTAGGTTCCAGAGACCAAACCATTCACTGCACCATCGTAACCCTCAGAATCATTACCAAATCCCTTCACAATTTTCATGAGAGCTTGGGAGTTATTAAGGGAACTTGTGCCTTCGTGAAGTTCATAACCCTCAACAGGTTCTCCTTCTAATTCTTTAAACATTCCATTTCCAATTAAAATACCTTTACTCTGTGTGATTACCTTTTCAACTTCACCAAACCTGGTTTCAATGTCTAGCAAACCCAAACCTTCCACTGTGCCGTGTTTGGATTCTTGATGATCTTCGTCGTGGATCATGGTTCCCAATATTTGATAACCTCCACATATCCCAAATACTGGTATTTCTTTGGATAGTTCGATGATCCTATCGGCATGTCCAGATTTTTTAAGGGCAACAAGATCGCTCACGCTGTTTCTGGTTCCGGGTAGTATTAGTGCGTCAACATCTCCAATTTCATCATCCATTTCAATGAGCTTAATTGTTACATCTGGTTCGTATTCCAGTGGATCTATGTCTGTGAAGTTGGATATTCTTGGAAGTCTTAGAACTCCTATTACAACATCGCCATCTCCACGATACTTGTGTTCGGACAACGATGCTGAATCCTCTTCAGGAAGTTTGAGATCATCGTCGTAGGGCAGAACACCCAAAACTGGAACTCCCACAATTTCTTCTATCTGCTTGATTCCAGGCATTAAAATGTCTAAGTTGCCCCTGAATTTATTGATGATAATTCCTTTGATCCTGTTTCGATCCTCTTCTGGAAGTAATGAGAATGTACCTGCTATGGATGCAAAAACTCCTCCCCTGTCAATATCTGCAACTAATATTACATCTGCATCTGCCATCCTTGCTATTTGCATGTTAGCAAGGTCTTTGTCAAGCATGTTAATTTCTGCAGGTGATCCTGCACCTTCGATGACTATAACATCGTAATCTTCCTTCAATGCATTGATGGAACTTTCTATTGCTGCTAGTGCTTGTTGTCTGAAGTTGTTCTGGTAATGGTAGAAGTTCATGTCTCCTGCAGGTTTTCCATGCACTATAACTTGGGAAATAAAATCTTCCTTTGGTTTGAGCAGGATGGGGTTCATGTTGTAGGATGGTTCAACACCTGCAGCTTCTGCCTGCAGTACTTGGGCCATTGCAATTTCAGCATCTTCATTGGTTGTGTATGAATTTAGGGACATGTTCTGGGACTTAAATGGAGCAACTTTGTAGCCTCTTTTAGCAAATATTCTGCATAGAGCAGTTACTGCAACACTTTTACCTGCATTTGATGATGTTCCCTGTATCATTATACATGGGTAGTTGTTTTCACGATGCAAATTTAGGCCTCCTCTTGATAGTTTATGTTTAAATTAGTAATGTTGATCTTAGTTTTTATTATTTACTCAATGGGCTGGAACATCTAAAATCCTGCCCAAGTTTTTGTAATCATTATATCAACTGGTGAGAGATGGAATTGGCAGCTGATTAAAGGGACGTCACTGAAGTTTAACCATGTATTTGTTGGATCGTTAGTTTGGAGTGATTTCTGTAGATGAAGCTTATAGTTCCTGTTTTCATAATTCCCAGGTTCCTAGATGATTAACCATCAAAAAATTAAACAAAACTATAAATATGTCGTAGGATCAATAAGGAAAATTCAAAGGACAAATATAAATAGCCAAGATTTGTATATTATATTACATAGAAAGCAATCGGTTATTTTTTGATAGGTAAATTCAGGAGGCTGTCATCGGTTATGGCAAGTTTAAATTCAGATTCGAACGGTTCACTCAAGGAAAAGCTTGATTTCAGGACTTATACGACTTCTGGAGATATAGAAATCCCAGATAAGATTATAGATCAAATAATAGGTCAAGAAGAAGCTGTTGAAACAGTGATAAAGGCAGCAAAACAAAGAAGAAATGTTCTTTTAATTGGTGAGCCTGGTATTGGTAAATCAATGCTTGCAAAGGGAATGGCAGAACTTCTGCCGCCTGAAGAACTTCAAGATCTATTGGTGTATCCCAACATTGAAGACCTACACAACCCCCTCATAGGTGCCATGCCTGCGGGAGAGGGAAAAAAGGTTGTGATGAATTACAAGATCAAGGCAAAGAGCCAGGAAGAAAAGAAAAACTTTTTCATGGTGATCATAATAGGACTCATCCTGGCAATTGGATTTGTTTTAAAAAGGTACTTGGAAGCCATAATCGCAGCAGGAATAGTGCTCTTGGTTATGATGCAAATGAAACCACGAAGTACCATCATGGTTCCAAAATTGCTAATAAACAACGAAAACAAAAATACAGCACCATTTGTGGATGCAACAGGTTCACATGCAGGTGCCCTCCTTGGAGATGTGAGGCATGATCCATACCAGTCTGGAGGTCTTGGAACTCCTGCACATGACCGTGTTGAAGCTGGTATGATTCACAAAGCCAACAAGGGTGTGCTCTACATCGACGAAATCGGTACCATGCAGATGAAAACCCAGCAAGAGCTTTTGACTGCAATGCAGGAAAAGAAATATTCCATAACAGGACAGAGTGAAACAAGCAGCGGTGCAATGGTTCGTTCCCAAGCTGTTCCTTGTGATTTTGTTCTGGTGGCATCAGGTAATCTTCAAGTGCTCAAGGGAATGCACATTGCTTTGCGTTCAAGAATAAGGGGTTATGGTTACGAAGTGTTTATGAAGGATTCCATGAAGGACACTCCGGAAAATAGGGATAAACTGGTACAGTTCGTTGCTCAAGAAGTTAAAAAAGATGGTAGGATACCACATTTTAGCAGAGAAGCTGTGGCCGAAATTATAAGGGAAGCTCAAAGAAGAGCCGGTAAAAAAGATTCTTTGACACTCAGGCTAAGGGATTTGGGCGGTCTTGTAAGGGCTGCTGGAGACATAGCCAAGGGTGAACATGCAGAAAGTGTGACTTTAGAACATGTCATCGGTGCAAAGAAACTTGCAAGAACTTTAGAACAGCAGATAGCAGACAGGTACATTGTCCAGAGGAAGAAGTACAGTGTATTTAAATCTGAAGGTAGTGAAGTTGGTAGGGTGAATGGTCTTGCAATAATAGGAGATAGAAGTGGAATACTTCTCCCAATTGCAGCTGAAGCAGCACCTGCACAGAGTAAAGATGAGGGTAAGATCATAGCAACTGGAAAACTTGGTGAAATAGCCAAGGAAGCTGTTCAAAATGTGAGTGCACTCATCAAGAAAAACACAGGTACCGACATATCCAACCATGATATTCACATACAGTTCCTTCAAGCTTACGATGGTGTTGAAGGTGACAGTGCAAGTGTTTCAATAGCAACAGCAGTGGTATCTGCCCTTGAAAATGTTCCTGTTGATCAGTCAGTGGCACTCACAGGATCCCTGAGTGTAAGGGGTGATGTGATGCCAGTAGGTGGAGTCACTGGTAAAATTGAAGCTGCTGCAGAGGCAGGCATGAAAAAGGTTTTAATACCTTATTCAAACATGGATGATGTTCTAATCGAAGAAAGATACAAGAACAAGATAGAGGTCATACCTGTAAAGAATATGAGTGATGTTTTAGAACACGCATTAATAGGATCAGGTAAGGCCAGCCTTGTGACTAAGATGAAGAAGATCACAGACATGGTTCCCAAGGGAATACTTCAAAAACCCCAGAAACCAGTCACACATTAGACAAAAATAAAGTGGGAAAACATTTTTTTTCTCACATTATCCTTTACTATTTTTTTGAGGGAAATTTCAAAATTTG
>JAEZAV010000119.1 GCA_023430285.1 Methanobacteriota archaeon
GACATGCTCTGGGAAGACAGTATGCAGGGCTACAACAAAAAAAATGTTGGAATGTACGAACCACTACCTGAAACCATGGATGAACTGTTGGATTACATGCTGAGCACCAGCATATACTGTACAGAAAAGGATGGTAAGTACATCAACTTCCCACCAAGGGTTATAACAGACTTTTATCAGGCAGAAACCATATACGGAGAGTACTATCAGGATGGAAACTACCATCCAATAACCTTCAAACCCAACGGAACAGACTTCGGATACCTCAGATCATTCAAATTCGAAGATTTAACCTTCAGGGGCACGTTGGAATTTCGAAGTGTGTGCACACAACCGGTAAACGAAACCATGACAGTTCACTCATTCCACATGGGACTCATAAACCAACTGGATGAACTGAACCAAATATTCGAATCTGACACAAGCCTGTACAACCAAAAATACAGCCTAACAGAACTCAGAAACCAAATGGTCAGGTACGAACTGCCAACCTCCGTGGACAAAAACCAACTACGAGACCTAACAGTGAAGATTCTGGACCTTGCAACACAGGGCCTCAAAAATAGAGGCTACAACGAAGAAAAAATGTTAAAACCACTCTACCAAAGGGCCAGATTACTTGAAAATCCAGGCCAACAACTCATCAAACATCTGAAATCCGGTGGAGAAATAGAAACCAAGATCCATGAATACGCCAAGCTATAAACTGACCACAAACCCAAGAACTTAAAAAAAAATAGTTAGAAACAACCCACAACAAAACCAATCCCTGAAAAGTACCAACACAGCCAACAAATACAGTAAAACTCTATGAAAAAAATTAGCCAAAATCTTTCAGAGTAGCTTCTGAGATTTACCAGGTACATGGGGCTTCAATGGGTTTTAGGGTTACAATGTATCCTTTTTGAGATCTTGATCCTAGGTAACCCAAGATTTTGGGTCGATCATAAATAGTAAGGTTATTTAGTCAACTACCTCAATGATTGATTAATAGATGTTTAAAAAAATTTAGAGTTTCTATTATTATTAAACCAGTAAATTCTAAATTCCTAAACACTTCTCATTGAACTAGTTTCATGTTAATGGTTGTAGTGATATTTACATTTCGATTATAAGGTGAATTAATGAATACTAAACGTTTGATAAACACATTTTTAGATTTAATTTCTATTTACAGTCCATCCCTTCAAGAGAGATATGTTTGTGACTATTTGACTCGGAGGCTTGAGGATTTGGGATTCGAGGTTTACGAGGATCAGGTGGGTGAACAGATAGGTGGAAACAGCGGAAATCTCTACGGCTACCTGGAGGGTGATGAATCATTAGAACCACTACTATTTTGTGCACACATGGACACAGTGGAACCAGCACGGGGAAAAAAGGTAATTATGCATGATGATGGTATGATAACCTCGGATGGAAAAACCATACTGGGATCTGATGCCATGTCAGGAGTTTCAGCAATACTTGAAGCCATCTCAGCCATAAAGGAAGAAAATAAAAATCACCGACCAATAGAAGTGCTGTTCTGTGTGGCTGAAGAGATATACGGACTTGGATCGAAATTCTTCGACTACAGCATCATCAAATCCAAAGAATCCTACACCTTGGATCTATCGGGAGACGTGGGTTCGGCAGCCTACAAGGCACCTTCACTACTAACCTTTGACTTGATAGTAGAGGGAAAATCAGGCCATTCAAACTTCAAATCCGACAACACAATCAACGCAATAATAGTGGCGTGTAACGCAGTTTCACAGTTAAAAACTGGTAAGATTGACACGAGATCCACCCTGAACATAGGACTCATACAGGGAGGTCGTGCACCAAACATAATTCCCGACCACTGTGCAGTTAAGGGAGAAATAAGAAGCTTCTCAAACGATGAAACCTACGTAATCCTGGACGAGGTTATCAAACTCTTCACTAGGGTGACAGAGGAATATGGGGCCAAACTTGAAGTTAGCTACGAAATGCACATCGAAGCCTACGAAACGCCGCTGAACCATCCAGTAGTCATGAGATTTCAGGAGATCTGTGAAAAACTGGACATTCCATGCAAGCTATGCTCAACCTTCGGAGGCAGTGACAACAACAACATTGAACAGCACGGAATAAAGGGATTGGTACTAGCAGCTGCAATGAATAGCTGCCATTCAAACGACGAGTACACCTCTGTAAGCGAACTGGAACGCATAACAGAAGTTACAATAGAACTCATGAAGGGAGAAATAAAAAAACCCAGAAAACTCAACAGCTACGACATCTAAACACATCCAAAAAGTTCCAAGTACACACGGCCCAAGTATACAACACAGGTATACTCCAATTTTATAAGGTAATTCTATAAAACCCAGATGATCCAGTCCATACCAAGGTAATGAACAGGATAGCTACCCTTTTTTCTTTTAGAATGTGACAGTTTCTATTTTTTTTGGCTTATAGATTTATGAGTTTGTGTCCGTTGGACCTTATTTTTGATGGTATTTCTGTGAAGCTTCCGCTGATATCATCCTTTAGATCAGCCATTGAATCCTTATCATGGGAAAATATAAAAACAGCACCACCCCCACCTGCTCCCAGTGGAAAAACCACCGAGTCATGGTCTTCGGCTTCATGCCAAATATCCATCGACCCTTTCATATAATCTGCACATAGATCTGCACGTATACTGCGATAGCTTTCGATGGATTCCTGGACTTGGTCCCAATTTTCCAGTCTCAAACCTTCCCTAAACTTGTAAGCCACACCCAACTTTTTAGAATGCAAACCATAACCCTTATGAGTTTTTAATGCTTCTTCCCATAATGTGTTAACATTGGAACTGTCTCGGGGATGGCCTGAATGGAAAACAGCTATTCTATCCTGTAAATTATGGTAACGTTCTTTCTTCATGAGTTCAAATCTGAGGGATGCACCGTATCCTGAACTGTTCTGACCAGGAACTCCCCATGGAAACCAAACATAATCTGTAACTCCGCCGAACATCACGTTGGACTGTTCCTGGGTTCCTGTTATGCTCACACCCATGTCTTGTTCAATTCTTGAAGCCAAGGAAACCAGCTGAACATCGTTAAAGGGCTTGCCTACCAGTTCATTTGCGAGTATGCACACTCCTATGGTTGCTGTGGAGGAACCTCCAAGACCAGAAGAATGTATGCCCTCCCGCAAATTGGTTAAAACCATTTTAACACCTTGGAGGTTGAATATTTCCAATATTTTTAAGAGCCAGTTTTCTTTGACCGGAACAATTTCTCCAGGTCTTCCACTAACTTCTTTATTGTACTCAGTGGATTTGACGCAGATCATTTCGGGGTCGTAGGGAAAGGCTTCGATCTTGGTTCCGGTGTCAATTGTAATTCCCACTGTTCTTGGAAGTCTAGAACTCCACTTACAAGAGGAATCATCCTCCACTGATATGTTGGGCAGCTTCCAAAATGCTTGCTGAAAATCCCTGAGATCCAGACTGGATCCAGGCCCATCAATTCTGTTGTACGCAGTCACACCCGGAGCAGCTTGCTCCTCTTTAGCACGGGTCAAATAATCGTAGAGTTGAACCATAAAAAATCACCAATAACCATTCATAATCCTTAAAATCATAATAGAGAACTTATTTTATACCAATATTTAGGGCATGTGGATTTGTATGAGGATGTAAATTCTAAATTCACAGCTTAACACAGCACCAATCGGTACAGTTCTATTCTGTCTGTTTTAATAATTATATATACCTTGTTTATTAATTTAAAATGTAAAAGTTTTAATATATAAAATTTGTTAACCTCATTGTAGAGTATGTAATTCATTGTGCAATTTTTTGGTGATGAAATATGATGTTTAACAAAAATTTCAAAATAATAAATATATTTGTGATCTTGGTAGCGGCCATCACATCCATAGGCGGCCTGCTCTTTGGCTATGATACCGGAGTCATCTCCGGAGCCATACTTTTTATAAGGGAAGATTTCTTACTTTCAACAACGGCCCAGGAAGTAACTGTGAGTGCAGTTCTAATTGGAGCGGTCATAGGAGCTTCCATCAGTGGTATTTTGGCTGATAAGTACGGCCGAAAAATAATGATAGTTATGGCATCAATCATATTCGGTGTGGGGGCGATATTTTCAGCCGCAAGCCCGAATGTAAACGCCCTGATTGCAAGCAGAGTAGTTGTTGGAATCGCAATTGGAATGGCCAGTTTCATAGTTCCCCTGTACATAGCAGAAGTTGCACCCATAAACATACGAGGCGCGCTGGTATCATTAAATCAGCTGGCCATAACATTGGGAATAGTTATTTCCTACATGGTTGATCTCTACTTCGCACCCACTGAAAGTTGGAGGTGGATGTTAGGTCTGGCAGTTATTCCAAGTTTAATACTGGCCTTGGGAATGTGCTTCATGCCCCCAAGTCCAAGATGGCTCATAAGTAAAGGATTCGAATCCAAGGCCGAAACTGTTTTGAAAAAAATTAGGGGAATAGAAAATGTGGACAAGGAAGTGAATGAAATTGAACAAACCCTACTACTTGAAAATGAAGGAAAATGGTCCGACCTACTGGAACCCAAGATAAGATCGGCACTCATAATAGGCATAGGTCTTGCGGCTTTCCAGCAGCTCACAGGTATAAACACAGTTATCTACTACGCTCCAACCATCCTTGAATTTGCAGGTTTGCAAACAGCCACAGTCACAATATTTGCCACCGTTGGAATCGGAGTTGTAAATGTGCTGCTCACTGTTGTATCCATACTCCTGATAGACAGGGTTGGAAGAAGACCCCTCCTCTTGGCAGGAATAACTGGAATGATCGTGAGCCTGGGAATAATGGGACTCGCATTTATAATACCTGACCTAACAAGTTCATTGGGATGGTTGGCAGTTATATGTCTCATGCTCTATGTAGGTTCCTTTGCAATAAGTTTAGGACCAATATTCTGGCTCATGATAGCAGAGATATATCCACTCAGGATAAGGGGAAGGGCCATGAGCATAGTCACCATGATAAATTGGGCAACCAACCTGGTAGTCGCAATCACATTTTTAACCATCATAGAACTATTGGGTGCCTCAGGAACCTTCTGGCTCTACGGTGTAATAGCTGTTTTATCATTAGTCTTCGTGTACTACCGTGTGCCAGAAACCAAGGGAAAATCCCTGGAAGAAATAGAAAGACTGTGCATAGGGAGAAAATAGTACCAAGGATAAAACACCCTTAAACCCAAACCATCCCTATTTTCCTTCCCATTTATTTTTAAATTGTTAATCTAACTACTTATTCCCCTACCCCTACTCCACATAACAAAAAAAAACTGCATTTAACATGTTCCAAAAAATTGGGATAATTCTGGATAATTTAGAATGTATCTGGGAATGGTTACAGATGTCATTAAAAATCTTTTAAAATACTGAAGTATCAGTCTTCGTACTCTTCAATTATGCCATCTGCAATTTTTTGGTAGTCTTTCCTAACTTCCCCTTCGGGTTTTTTGGAGCTGTAGTTTCGCATGAGCTTGAGTTTCATAAGAACAGTTAACCTGTAGGCTGCCATCATGAGACTCATGGACAGTCCTCTGAATCCTTCTTTGTAACCCTTAAAGGAGATGTATCTAAGTTTAAATTCATCAAACACCCTGAGTGCTAGCTGTCTTGAATTTAGATCATCACCTGCATCGAATAGTCCTTCGGCTTCAATGGATGTGTAGCGGTTCATTTTCTCTACGAACTGCTCAACAGTGAAGTAATTGAAATGAACAAAACCTTCAGCAGGATCTTCGATGCTTATGATCCTTGCAGATTCCGCTATAACAGGGTCTGAATGGATCTTGTCCGACAGCTCCACCAAGGATTTCTTGTAAAATCTGTAATGAGTATCTTGAAGAGGTCCCCATCCAGTTCTCTCCATTTTACTCCCGAAGAAGTAGTTGTTGTGTGGTATGGAAACCACGTCCCCTAGATCGTCTGCAACTATGGATTCAAGCTTCTGCTTCATCTTCAGTGGAACCATTTCATCGGCATCCACTATTAAAACCCACTCGTTCCGGGCCTGTTCAACTGCAAATTTACGAGCTGGTTCAATAAAACCCACCCTCTCATGGTAGAAGATTCTGTCTGTGTAACCCTTGGCTATCTCAACTGTTTTATCATCACTGTAGTTGTCAATTAAAACTATGTCATCAGCCCACTTAACAGATTCTAAACAGTTAACAAGGTTTTTTTCCTCGTTCAAGGTGTGAATGATCACGGTTATTCCCTGTTTCTTCATAGTTCACCAGCCCTCCACATCATAAATCTCCGCATGTTAAGCCCCATCCAAATTACAAGCCCTGCAATAATACCTTGCACTGTTCCATGGTTCTTTTTGAAGTATATCTTCCTGTTCTTATGCATGTAAGGATCGTTCACCCACTTTCCAGGCTGTGAAGCACCTCCAATATGCACCACACTGCAACGAGGATCGTAGATAACATCTAAGCCAGCTTCATGAATTCTTTTACAGAAATCCACATCCTCAACATTGAAGAAGTAATCTTCATCAAGCATGCCCACTTCGTCCACAAGCTTACTTCTAAACAACATGAAGGCACCCACAACGTTCCCAACATCAGTGGGTTCACTCCAGTTCTCAAGGTCAGGGTACCAGTCAAGATTTTTAAATTGGATGTACTCAGCAATTAAACCACGAAGCGATGGAAGCCTTGCGCAGGAAACCTGAAACTTACCATCGACACCAACAAGCTTCGGTGACCAAACACCACATTCTTCATGATCCTCAAGGTAGTTAAATCCCATCTTAAGAGTTTCTGGATTAACAAATGCATCGTTGTTGAGTAGCAGTATGTACTCACCGGTGGCCATCTCCATGCCCTGATTGTTAGCCCTTGAAAATCCCTGATTCTCCTGATTTTCAATTAGGGTGGCATCGTCTCCTAACAATTTCCTGAGGGATTCTGCAGTTTCAGTTGCACTGTTGTCAACCACCACCACCTGGACTTTAACATCAATTGGCTGGGCAGATTCCAACAGGGTCTGTACCGATCTTGCCGTGAGTTCAGGGTCTTTGTAGTTGAGAATAATTGCTGATAAAGTTAACATGATCTTTTAAGTCTCCAAAAAAATTGTACATCTGGTTTACATGTAAATACCAATTAGAAATACTATGCTGTTCTATCTAATATCTTAGTCGAGTCTCCAAATAAATAATTCTGTTTGAAGGAATGGTACCATTGGAAGTCAAAGGTAATCCACAAGAAAATCTATGAGGGGGCACATCAAAATATAAGCCCATTTCCAAACAAGGGCAAACAACGAACACCCTGCCCAATGGTCTGAACTTTTCGAGTTAGAAGATATTTTCTGGGGTGCATGAAAAATAAACCAAACACTAAAAAACTTGGTTGATCATATGTGAAAACATGGAACCCAAAGTTTCTATCATCCTCCTTAACTGGAATGGATGGGAAGATACCATAGAATGTCTGGAATCATTGTACCAGATAAACTACACCAACTACAACGTGATACTCGTAGACAACCATTCAGAAGATAAATCCATCAAAAAGATACGAGAATATCTAAATGGGGATCTGCCCATAAGATCAGAGTTTTACGAGTACAGATCATCTAACAAACCAATCAAACTCCTCGAAAATGGTGAAAAACCAGAAACAGGAGATGGAAATTTGATACTACTTAAAAACTCTGAAAATCTAGGATTTGCAGCTGGAAACAACGTGGGAATAAATCATGCATTGGAAAATTTAAACCCAGACTACGTGCTCCTATTAAACAACGACACAGTGGTAGACAAAAACTTCCTGGCTGAAATGGTAAAAACTGGGGAGTCCAAAGCAGAAATTGGATTTGTCGGTGCAAAAACACTGTTCTATGGCAGGGAAGGGATCATACAAGAAGCAGGTGGGGGCATGATTGATTACGCACATGCCAAGGTTGAAGAAATAGGATACAACGAGGTTGATGACGGATCCCTTGATAGCTACATCGAACCAGATTACATAGGAGGGGCATGTGTACTCGTCAAAACAGGGGTTATAAAAAAAATCGGAGGCCTCGATCCCAACTACTTCATGTACTGGGAAGATGTGGACTGGTGCACAACAGGTTTAGAGGAAGGATACAAATCAGCATACCAATATCAAGCTGTTATAAGACATAAGTACGGTTCATCAAGCCAGAACACATTTAAAATGTACTATTTAAACAGGAACAGACTCTACTTCATGAAGAAACATACATCCGGCACGAAGTATTTGAAGTTTCTAGCCTACTTCGTACCATTCATACTGTTTGAAACCACCTATCAGCTGATACGAAAATCAGATTCTAAAATGGCCAAGGCACATTTTTACGCCATGTTAGACGGTTTTAAACTGGCAAAAAATCCAATCAAAAGGTTTTAAACCATAATGCTACAAAGGGATTAGTAAAGCTCTAAATGTAAAGGTAAGGGTCTAGAAATTATTATTCACATTCATGAAGAGGGAAATCGATACTAATAGGCGATTTTAATCCGTAAAATTTAGGGGTTTTTCATAATAATTTAGTTCAGATATAAATATTTTAAGGAGTTTAGAGATGAAAATTGCAGTATTTCATAATTTACCAAGTGGAGGCGCTAAAAGAGCTCTCTACGGAACTATAGATTATCTTGTTCATAAAGGTCACAGTGTTGAGGCTTACCTACCTTCAACAGCCAACGAGGATTTTTTACCATTAACTGAACTGCTTGACGAGGTTCACCAGTACCAAGTTAAGAATACCATGGGGGGCTGGCTGTACTCCACATTTAAATACGTTCCACCCTTTGTTAAAACCATTTCACTCAGCGATCTTGAAGCTACACAGAGGGATATTGCAGGAATCATCAACGATTCGGATCATGATGTTGTGCTCTGTGAACAGGACCAGTACACACTCTCCCCATTCTTCCTCAAGTACATAAAAAAACCAACTGTGTACTACTGCCAACAACCAACCAGGGACGAAGCCATCCTCAAAAAGTTGGAAAAAATGGTTGAAAACCAGCCCAACAAACTCAAGGGTGCAGTGTTCAACTACTCAGACAAAAGGGATCTGAACATAGACATGGAAAATGCCCAACACGCCAAGTACATACTCGCAAACTCCTACTTCTCAAGAGAATCAATACTCAAGGGTTATGGACTCAACTCATATGTATCCTATCTAGGAATAGATACCAACATATTCAAAAGGGAAAACCTTCCAGTTGAAGACCATGTACTATCTGTGGGCACCATAACACCAACCAAGGGATACGATTTTTTAATAGAATCCCTGAGCCTAGTAAAACCAGAACTAAGACCTAAACTCATCATAGCAGCCAACCACTCAATTCCTGAGTGGAAAAACTACGTGGTGGAACTTGCAAGGCAACTGGATGTTAACCTGGAAATTATGGACATGGTGGACGATGAGAAATTGGTGGAGCTCTACAACACATCCAAACTCGTACTCTACGCACCCTACCTCGAACCATTTGGACTGGTACCAATAGAAGCCATGGGATGTGGAACACCAGTAATAGGAGTTAAGGAAGGTGGGGTACGTGAAACTGTGCTTGAAAACCAAACAGGAATACTGGTTGAACGCGACCCACAAAAATTTGCAGACGCCATAACTCAAACCTTAAACAACCAAACCAAACTCTACGATATGGGAAGGAATGGCATGAAAGAAGTGGAAAGGTTCTGGACACTGGAACATGCAGGTGAAAGAATAGAGAAACACCTTGAAAATGCCATTAAAACACATGAACCTAACCAAAACCCCGGTGAATAAATGATCTCCATAGTATGCACATGCAACAACAAAACAGTACTTGACAACTACCTGCTCAAGGGACTCAAAAACCAAACCGAACCCTACGAACTCATAGTGGTTGAGGACAGTAAAACAGATTTTAAATCTGCAGCCCAAGCCCTGAATTACGGGGGAGAAAAGGCCACAGGAGAGTACATAATATTCGCACATCAAGATGTACTCATGGAAACCCCAAGCTGGCTAGCTGACCTTAATAAACTGTTACCTGAACTTAAAAACCTGGGAGCCGCAGGAATAGCAGGTAAATCCGAAAAAAATCCAGAGGTCATTACCAACGTGAAACACGGAGACCAACCCCACCTGGCAGGTAAAGAAATAGATAAACCAGTGAAAGTACAGACGCTAGATGAATGCCTCATGGTAGTTCCAAACAAGGTTTTTCAAGACAGAAAATTTGATGAATCCACATGCGACGGCTGGCACCTTTACGGTGTAGATTACTGTCTCATGATGGATCAAATGGGCTTAGATGTCTACGTCCTTCCCCTACCAATCATCCATAAATCCTCGGGAGATCCCTTTGCAGACGAGTACTACAGAACACTTGGAAAACTGTTTAAAAAATACAAACAGAACTACAGCACCATACACACCACAGTATCAAACTGGAACACTAACTACCCTGTAACCCTGGAAAAACGAAGGTTCTGGCTCACCAACAAGATATACTCAGGAGCCAAAAACAGGATAAAAAATCTGTTTTAAAAAATATAAAAAAATAAGATTTCACGCGTTTAAAAGACTAATTTAAATGATATATAAAAACCTAATCGTGAAATTACTATTTAATTATCGTACCAAGAATTCAATAACATTTTAAAAGAACAAAATTAATCAGTTATTCATCTGGGGTTAAATAATTAAAAGACAGGGAAAATGGACTTCAATAATAATTGGGTTTGTTCTGATAAACTCCATAATATTTGTTGTGCCTGACACCTATCCATTTAACTACTCCTACGGGGTACTGATATTATTTGCCTTCGGAGGGTTTATCTCCACCTACATCTCGACTTCAAATGAACTGAAAATATCCGTGTATCTTGGAATATTATTTGCACTGGACTACATTCCAACTATTTTAATCCATCAACATATCACATTTAACTTTGCTTTAACAATTATTTCAGCAATATTTTTAAGTGTTATTGGCGGTTTAATAGCAAATCAAATCAGATTACGTTATGATAAAGTTGAACAAGAGAAACATAGGAGTAGTTAACCGCTAATTATAAAAATGAATATCTTAAAAATCTTTAAAACGAAATCTTCAAAGAATAGAAATGGTTGTTTCAATGGTACCATTAGTTATATGTATAAAATCTCCGAAGAAATAATTAATAATTAATAATTTCTGAATTTGTTTAATCCATAGTAGTAAATTCTAAATTTCAATGATAACCATGAATCCTAAAGTTAAGATTATAATACTCAACTGGAATGGTTGGGAAGATACAATAGAATGTTTAGAATCTTTGTATCAAATAGATTATCCAAATTTTGATGTGCTCGTAGTTGACAACGACTCAAAGGACGAATCAATAGATAAGATCCACATGTACCTGGATGGTAAGTTGGAGGTTGAATCTAAATTCTTAAATTACGATCCTGATAACAAACCAATTAAATATTTAGAATATTCTGAGGATAGGTACTCTCAGTTAGACACTTCAGAGGGTGTGGATGCTAGAAATCTTTACATACTCAAAAATAATGAGAACTATGGATTTGCAGAGGGAAACAACATAGCAATAAAAGTAGCCCTTCGATCCAACCCGGACTACATAATGCTTCTAAACAACGACACTGTGGTTGAACACGACTTTTTAAACAAGCTCGTGAAGGTTTCAGAGGAAGATGAACAAGTAGGGGTGGTGGGTCCTGCCATATACTACTACGACTACGAGGGAAGAACAGATGTTCCATCAAATATCTGCGGAATCGTGAACATCAAACACTACCCTGGCTACTACGATATGGTGGACAAGGATCCAACTGTGAAACCAGGTAACCTGGAATGTGACTGGGTTTCAGGTGCTGCCATGATGATCAAAACCAAGGAAGTTCCAATCAAGTACCTAAACAACCAACTCTTCTTTGGAAACGAAGACATAGACCTGTGCATCAACCTCAAAAAAATGGGATACAAAATAGTTAACGTGCACGATTCCAGAATATGGCATAAAGAAGGAGTATCAAGAAAGAAGAGAAGTTCAGCCGTGATTAAGAAGGTGAAAATGGAGATAGAAGTGAACCTCAAATTTTTAAAACTCCACAACAAACACTACAACTGGTACCTGCCACTTTATCTTTTACAAGTAACCCTACTCTATATCAGAGTTTTAATAGGTAAATTATAGACTTTTAATATATTATAACATTTTAAGTTTCCTAAATGTGAATCATTCCATTAAATGTAAAGTTATTTCTCTTTTTGTAGGAGAATGCCCATCTTTATTATTGCCATCATATGAGAAGACCATTTTATAATATCCATTTGGCCATGTTTTGTAATAAGGATCGAATATTGCTGCCCCAAATATGTATGTATTCTCTCTAGATTCGTGTACTTTCACTCCATAACTGTTATATATATTTAGATTGATGTATCTAAACCACTCTGGGTTTCCACCATTTATATGCATAGTTACATGGAAAAATTTATTGGTTCTCTTATGAATAGTAGCAGTATCATTTTTTATAATTACAGGCGCTATAGGCTCATCAATCCCAGTATCAGAAACAATAGAAACACACAGGCTTGTTGTGGGTTCGGCATGTACAGTACATGCAAATGATAGTGTACATATCATGACCATTGCAAACATCACAGATATTTTATTTTTACAAATCCATTTGATTAAAACCACAATTAATCCCCCTACATGATCTTGAATGTATTCAAGTTATACATTAAAGTTTAAAAGTTTAGGTATATAAGCTTTTAGTCGTGATCATCCAAAAACCTAGAAATTGGAACAGAAATTTAAAACAGTATCAAATTTCTAAAAAATACAGTAATAACTAATTTTAAATTAAACTGAAAATAAGGCTTTTTAATAGGAAACTGGATATGTTGAAGGATATTAATAAAAAAAAATTAAAATATTTTAAGAATTTATAAACTGTAAAAATCCAGGTTATCAGTAGCTTCTTCTTCCTTTTGAGGTGTTTTCACTGGTTCGATGATTTGTTTTTTTAGCAGTACTTTATCCCCTATGCTTTCGATGCTGTCGTAGGATAATATTTGATGTTCCGACATTCCAAGCGTATCCTTAAACCCTCCGCTACTAACTTCTATGTTTATGACTTCTTTACTCTCAGTATCCCATTCAATGTTCTTTACTTTACCTAGAACGTTGCCTTTTTGGTCAATCACTTCTTTATTAACCAGCTCATTGAATTTCATATTTTTGTTCCTCCACACAGAATAATACTAAAAACCGAGTCCTTAAAATTCTATCGCACTTAGTAACATCTTAATACAACCCTACTTATATTTGTTGTTTTGAAGTTTTATATTTTTATTGAAAAAACATCTAACGAATCATTCCATAGTTGACAACAACTTTATATACATAGTATCGTACAGTATAGTATGTGATACAAATATGTGTACTACATTATAATGCGGGGTTGACAATGAAGCAAGTCTTTGAAAAATTTGAGATAGAAATGAGGAGGGGTGTGATGCAGTTAGCAGTGATATGCCTCCTTGATAAAGAGAAATATGGCTATGAAATAATCAAAAACCTCAATGATACAGGATTAAAGGTTGAAGAAGGCACTTTGTACCCGCTTCTCAGGCGTCTTGAGGGAAATGAATTGTTAATCAGCAGATGGGAAACTGGCGGATCTAGACCGCGAAAATATTACGTCATAACAGACCTTGGCAAGGAAATCAGATTGAAGTGGTTAAGCACATTTAAAGCACTCATGGACACAGTAACACAACTTGAAGCCAATATTCAAGAAAAAGGAGAGTCTAAAAATGCGCAGTGATCCTATTGAAAAATATATTAACAAGGTAACCAAGAACATGGGCTCCAAACAACGAGAAGAAGTTTCTCGAGAGTTAAAGGCACATATTTGGGACAGTGCAGATGCCCTTGCAGAGGAAAAGCATGTTGAAGTGGATGACACCATAATTCAAGAAACGATCACCAGAATGGGACCTGCAGAAGACATAGCTGCCATGTACCCCAAGGAAAAGGCAGGTCGAGACAACGTAATTGATGGATTAAAATACATCGCCAGATCATTGATCTTCTTTGTTGTAGCTTCCAGCATAATAGGAATAGTTCTCCAGCTCATCTTCAAGGACATATCACTCTATCCATTCATAGTTGTGGCCATCGTAGTGTACCTGGTTATAATGGTCATACACTTTGTGAGGCATAAATTCATCCCCAAATTCTTAGAAAACAAATAGGAAACTAGAAACAACAACAAGAGATAAAAAATGTTTCAAACAACCTAGAGTACAGTAAATAGGTTTAAAAATTGTATCATACGAAAAAATAGGTTTAAAATTTATAATTCAAGGTAATTTACTTATGAAGAGGTATTTTAATGAATGAGTATGTAATGGAGGCCCAGGATCTAACCAAAAAATTCGGAGATTTTCTGGCCGTAGACAAACTAAACTTGAAAATAAGAAAGGGAGAAGTTTTAGGTTTTTTAGGCCCCAATGGTGCTGGTAAAACCACATCCATCAATATGATGGTGGGCCTTCTCAGCCCTTCAAGTGGCAAGGTGCTTGTGAACAACTCTGATGTCGAAGAAATGGACAAGAAAACCATAGGCATATGCCCCCAGGAACTGGTTCTCTGGGAAAATCTAACATGTAATGAAAATTTAAAGCTCATGGGTG
>JAEZAV010000139.1 GCA_023430285.1 Methanobacteriota archaeon
GCTGCGGCCACATAGCTACTTAGGCTGGTATTTGGTGTTCCAATGGGGATTATAGTTATTTCTGCCGTTATCATAGTTCTATATATGTTAATGATGGCATATATTTTTTCATGAAGATCGATGGAGAGACTTTCAACCAGAGTATAATTGCAGGTGCCAGGGAGGTTATAGATGAATACAAACTAATAGATCCCAATGAATTGGTTGTGGTTGCATTATCCGGTGGAAAAGACAGTGTTTTGACCCTTCATATCCTTGCAGATCTTATGGACGAACTTGAATTCGATCTTGTAGCAGTTTCAATTGATGAAGGTGTAGCTGGCTACAGGTCTGAAGGTGTGGAGGCTGCAAGACTTAATTGTGAAAGTCTAGGAATTAAACTGGTTGAAGGATCATTTAAGAATGAATTTGGATTTGATCTGGATGATCTACATGGAATGTATCAAAGTTCCTGCATCCCGTGCGGGGTTTTTAGAAGACAACTTTTAAACAAGATTTCACATCAATTAGGCGCTGATAAACTTGCTACTGGCCACAACCTTGATGATGAAATACAATCGTTTTTAATGAGCCTTGCAAAGGCTGAAACAAGAAGATTTTACAAGTTCGGCCCAAAACTTGATAAAATCCATCCTGACATGGTTCCAAGGATCAAACCCCTATGGAAAACTCATGAAAAGGATGTGGGTATATGGGCGGTTCTTAACAATATTGAAGTCCATTTTGCAGAGTGTCCCTATTCAGCAACTTCTTTGAGATCCAAAATAAAGGGATATTTAAATCAATTAGAAGAAAAAAGACCAGGAACTAAACTATCCATGTTAAAATCATTCTCTAAATCATTTAAATTTGAAAAAAAGGATGTTCAAATGGGTGTTTGCAGTCTTTGTGGTGAACCATCCTCTTTGGATGTTTGTATGGCCTGTGAAATGATGGCCGAAATAAACGATCGTATTAAATGAGATTTAAACTGTTTATCTAATGATTTTGGTGATGGTACCGACACCTTTACTTCTTCCCTCTCGAAATATCAGTTTTTGACCTTCCCTTACATAGCAGGGTCTGTATTTAAATTTCATTTTAACCTTGCCTGTATCGCCTGCAGCCATATATCTAGTTTCAACTGGTTCAAATATCATGGTTTCAGCAATGGTTTCAATGTGGGCTATACATTCGTAACCCTTTTTAATGGTGGTGGGATGAACAAGTATGGCCACATCTGCCTCAAACTCTCTGACGGCATTAACAGGATAATCTGTTCCGCAGAGTATCATTCCCCGTTTGATGTCGTCTACCTCTAAACCGGTTATGGATATTCCAACTATTTCACCAGCTTCTGCTACTTCTTTTCTGTAATGATGCATTTCCATGGATTTTGAACTGGTTTCAATAAATTTACCAGTTCCTTCAGGGCCAATTAATAATTTATCTCCTGTAGTAATTTTTCCCTGTCTGATCGTACCACTCACAACAGTACCCACTCCCATAACCGAGTAAATTTTGTCAATGTACATCATGAATGGTTTTTTCAGGTCTTTGCCATTTGATGGTACTTTTAGTTTTAAAAATAGGCGGTCAAGTAGATCTATACCTTCACCAGTTACAGGTGAAACCTTTAATATGGGCACAATATGGTTTTCCATGTTTTGTGCAACGAAATCTGCATCTTTCAAGGTTTTTACCATTAGTGGTATTCTTCCAACCAGTTTTATAAGGTCAAATATCTGTTGTTTTACTTCTTTTATCTTTTCTGGCTCGACTTTATCAATTTTAGTCATGGTAATTATAACTGGAAGGTCCATGGCCAATATTATGCCGAGATGTTCTTTGGTTATGTGTGTTGGACCTTGAATTGCTGAAACCACCACGAGTCCGTAATTTAATTTTTGACCCACAATGCCCCTTATGGTTGTTCTAAGCCAAGGTTCATGGCCCACAGTATCCACGAATGAAACGATCTTCTCACATTTTTCAATTAGCTTAGATTTTTCATTATTTTTTAAGGGATTTTTGATGCGAACAGGTTCATCATCGCAAAATCCATAAACTGCAAACGAAAGATCTGCAGACAGCCCCCTTTCAATCTCATGTTTCTGCACATCCAAAAATATTCTGGTACGTCCTGCTCCGTTATCAAGGGATCCTGTTGTTAAGGTTCCGACCAGTGTGCTTTTTCCATGGTCTACATGACCTGCAACACCAACCAGCATATGTTCCAATCTGTTTTTTTGAGGTTTTCCAATCCTCACCTTTGCAACTGTACCATGTTCAGCTGGATGATCTTCAATGTCTAAAATTTTTAGGCCGATTTCTTGTGCTATGTTTTCTAAAACAAAAAGAGATTCTTTGTAATCTGATTCTGACAATCCAATTAAATGGCCTTCATCATGAACTCCAATAAAATAAATGGCTTCACCCTCGCCCATTTCCATCCTGTATTTCATTTGTGATGCAAGGTGAAGTTTACGGTCTGTTTTAAGATGATAATCTACATTAAGATGTTCTTTAAACTCTATATTATCTCTTTCGCCGTGTTTTGTAATATCGTAGATATTATTTTTCATGTGGTTTTTAAAAATTAACGTTTGTTAGGAACCTT
>JAEZAV010000150.1 GCA_023430285.1 Methanobacteriota archaeon
ATTGATAACTTTACTTTCCATACTACACCAACATAGATTATACTAATACAACAGAAAACTATCATTATGATATTTGTGTTAAACATATAAAAAAATTTATTAAGCACACTTCAAACATTATTACTCATCTTCATGTGGAGGACTCTTGATGTCGAACATAGAATTTTTAAACAATGCTAAGTTGGGAAACAACAAACCAATGAACTACTTCCTGACCATTGTAATCACTATATTTGGAGGATCCATTGCTGCCATAATTTTTATCATTCTGTTGATGGTAATGTTCCTTTTTATTCCTGGAATCAATGCATTAACCCAATTTGAAAATCTTGGAGCCAACCCCCTATTAATATTGGTGTTAGTTGGTTTAGTGTACGGAATGTATGCCCTGCTGTTTTATTTATGCATCAGGTTCATCCACAAAAAGAATTTTTATACCCTGATAAACACTGGAAAAAAGATTAAATGGAAAAGAATCCTGAAAGGGGCTGCACTTTGGACAGGAATTATGGGTACATTCACAGTACTGTCATTAATTTTTCAGGGGAGCAGCTTATCTCTCAATTTTGATTATCTTTCGTTAATTTATCTTATAATTTTAAGCTTGCTTGTATTTCCATTACAGGCATCATTCGAAGAAATATTCTTCAGAGGTTACCTAATGCAGGGAATTAGTTTGATCTTCAAGAAACCTGTAGTTTCACTAGTTCTCACAACAGTCATATTTGCAAGTATACACTACTTCAACGGGAGCAGCATAAGCAACAGCATTTCAATAGTGATATCTGCCATGATACTGGGTTTAATGCTTGGTGTGATAGTTTTAGGGGAGAATGGTCTTGAAACTGCGGTTGGAGTACATATTGCAAACAACTTCTTTGTTGCAGTTGTTTTAAACTCTTCAGACTCGGGAATGGGAAATTTACCGTCTCTCATAACGGCACAATCAACAGATCCCTATTCTGGAATACCATTACTTCTCTTGATGGCATTGATAGCCCTAACGATCCTGTTTTGGAACAAAAAATCTAATATTTCCAGAATATTTCAGGGGTAACTTTGAATTCCATAAAAATATAGATGAATATATGACTTGTTAACACTATTTTTATATGGAATTAATTTCCAAATTTAAAATTAAATGAAAAAATTGTAATGAAATTTTATTTTAATTAAATCCAGTGTATGATGGAAAACGCGAGGGAATTAATTAATTTTTTCTACATACAAATTTTATGAGTGATAATATGATACCAATTGCCAAACCAATCATAGCAGATGAGGAAATAGAGGAAGTAGTGAATGTATTAAAGTCAGGGTTTATTGCACAGGGGCCTAAAGTGGCAGAGTTTGAAGCTAAATTTGCAGAGTTTGTAGGAGTCACACAAGCAGCTGCTTCAAGTTCGGGAACAACAGCACTTCATTTAGCCCTTCTTGCGGCAGAAGTTGGACCCGGTGATGAAGTGATAACAACTCCATTCACATTTGCAGCAACTGGAAATTCTGTGCTCTACGTCGGAGCAAAACCAGTATTTGTGGATATAGACAGGGATACCTACAACCTAGATCCTGAAAAGATAGAAGAAGCGATCACAGAAAAAACCAAGGTAATCATGCCTGTCCATCTCTATGGTCAACCTGCTGATATGGATTCTATTAACAAAATTGCAAAGGAAAATGGTTTAACTGTGATAGAAGACGCTGCACAAGCCCATGGTGCAGTTTACAAGGGGAAAAAAGCAGGATCTATTGGGGATATGGGATGTTTCAGTTTTTATCCAACAAAAAATATGACCACCAGTGAAGGCGGTATGGTAACAACCAACAACGCAGAATTGGCAGAGATGGTAAGAATTTTAAGGGCCCATGGGGAAAGTGAACGTTACACACACGTAACACTGGGATATAACTTCAGAATGACGGACATTGCTGCAGCCATAGGGGTGGTGCAACTAAAAAAACTTGAAAAATTCAATGAACAGAGAATTAAGAACGCTAAATATTTATCTGAGAAAATTGAGGGTATTGAAGGGATCAAACCACCATACGTGGCTCCAGATGTGAAGCACGTATTCCACCAGTACACCATAAGAGTGGATAAATCCAAAAGAGATGAATTGAAGGAATTCTTAAATGAGAATGGAGTTGGAACAGGTATTCATTACCCAAAACCAATTTACCAGCAGAAACTTTACACCGAACTTGGATTCACAGCATCGTGTCCTGAAGCAGAATCTGCTTCTTTGGAAGTTCTTTCTTTACCAGTACATCCATCACTGGAAATAGAAGATCTAGATACGATAGTATCTGTTCTGGAAGCTGCATCTAGCAAGTTTCTCTAATCCTTCCTTCCTTTTTTTATAATCCTACGATCTTAACTGCCTAATTTTTTATTCACAGAACTGACTTTATCCGAAATGGTGCGGTTAGAATCTCTCCTATCGTCAATTTTCACATTGGTCGAAACTCTTTCAGCTCCAACAGCAAAAACAGCTTCATGTGCTTCTTTTATTGCATCAAAAACTAAACTAATATCTTCTGACTCTAACAATGTGCCCATACCTGTTAACTCATGTTTTATTCCGTTTTTTTCAAGGGCCTTAACAGCTGCGGCCACATAGCTACTTAGGCTGGTATTTGGTGTTCCAATGGGGATTATAGTTATTTCTGCCGTTATCATAGTTCTATATATGTTAATGATGGCATATATTTTTTCATGAAGATCGATGGAGA
>JAEZAV010000158.1 GCA_023430285.1 Methanobacteriota archaeon
TCCATATGCTTGTTTGTGGGTTGTAGTTTCCGTTTGTTGATATGAATTTTAGTCCTAGTGGTAGTATGTCCGTGACTGTGACGTTGGTTGTGTCGTCTGGGCCGTTGTTAGTCACTGTTATGGTGTAGGTAACTTTCTCATTCATTCTAGGTTTAGAGTTACTAACTGTCTTGTTTATGATCAAATATGAAGTTGGCGTGTTAATGGTGATCTTAACATCCTCATCATCAGCCATGGATTTAATTGTGTAAACTGAACCATTTTTTACCGTGAAACTGTAACTCACTGTGGTGTTTCTGATATCTCCTGTAACACTACTGCCATCTGGTTTGGTTACATTAACTTCAAAGTATGGTAACAACCATTTATTGTTAGTCACAGGAATGTTGGTTTCCAGAGAATAACCTAAAGTCACAAAATCTCCGGGATTAACTGTTTTAGTAGCATTAACTGTTGTGTTGAAGTTGTTGGCAGATAACTGAAGAACGTACCAGTACTCCATGTCCAGATTAGTCCCTGAATTGTTAACTTGTGTTTTGGCATTGTTAATTCCCCACCAATTCAAATTAGCATCGGTGTTTAGACCGCTGTTATTTAGGCCCAAGTTGTTCTGATATATTCGGTTATAATTCAGTACATTACCAGTTCCATTAACAACAAAACCAGATCCTGAATTTTTAAGGATTGACGAGCTTAAAACTTTGTCACTGTTACCGTTCATAACGATCCCATTACCATTAGAAACTATGGAACCGTTGGAGAATAAATTACCAGAAGATGTAGAATTAAATATTAACCCTGTGTTAAGGTTATTAATAATATTCACATTGTTTAAAACATTATTAACTCCATTAACAATAACTCCATTGGTATTGTTTGAAACCACAACATTGCTTAGAACATCATTGTTCCCGTTAATAGCAAGTCCATACTCATTGTCTGACACCTTATTTGGTCCTAACACAATATTGGCATTATTATAACCTATAAAAATACCAACCCCGTTGTTTTTGACAGTATTATCGAATATGTTGTTGTTGGCTGCATATAGTGAAATACCAGCGCCGTTGTTAAACAGGTTATTATCAGACACAGAATTTCCAGAATTTTCCAACCTAATACCGGACAAAACATTGTTAAACACAGTATTAGAAGTCAGTGTAGAAATTCCCTTTCCAGATACAATTATCCCATTTTGAGAGTTATCCGAAGCTGTGTTACCATTAATCGTGGAACCACCAGAACCTGATACAGATATTCCTGATCCCTTGTTGTTGCTAGCTGTGTTACTGTTTAATGACGATGTTCCTGTCCCAGTTATACTTATTCCATTTTGTGTGTTGTTTGAGGCGGTGTTGCTGTTTAGTGTGGTTTTACCTGAACTTGATACTGATATTCCTGATC
Organism: Methanobacteriota archaeon; assembly: GCA_023430285.1. Classification (GTDB taxonomy): domain Archaea; phylum Methanobacteriota; class Methanobacteria; order Methanobacteriales; family Methanobacteriaceae; genus Methanobacterium_B. The sequence goes on from JAEZAV010000158.1 coordinate 1,405, forward strand.
CCTTGTTGTTGGCGGCTGTGTTGTTGTTTAGTGTTGAGGTTCCTGTTCCTGTTATGCTTATACCGCTTTGAGTGTTGTTAGAAAGGTTGTTGTTTGTCAAGGTAGAATTATCTGCATTTAACGACAAAATTCCATTATTTTTATTGTTAGATGCTGTGTTATTAATTAAACTGGAATTATACGTATTTATTAGTCGAATTCCATCGTAACCATTGTTATTTGCTGTGTTATTAATTATGGAGCTGTTAGATGAAGTTGTTGTTGTGGATCCAACCACTATTCCGTTGTTCACATTGTTGCTTACGTTGTTGTTGATTATGGTTGTGTTAACAGAACTTGCGTACACGTAGATTCCATCAACATTTCGTGTTACAGTGTTATTAGATATGTACGAATTGATGGAAGTAGCAGAAATAATTCCCCCATTTCCTAAGCTGTTACTCACAACGTTATTGGATACATTGGAATTGATGGAAGATGATAGATATATTCCCCGATTTGTGTTGCTGTACACTGAGTTGTTGAAGATATTTGTGTTTGAAGAGCTATCCAAGGTTATCCCGTTTTTGGTGTTACTGTAAGCTGTGTTGTTGATAATGTTGGTGTTGTTTGAATTTGCAACATATATTCCGTAGGTATAATTAGTTACAGATAATCCTGTTATGTTCACACCTTTGGCATTGGATACTGTGATACCAATGGCTGCTCCCTTTCCAACGAAGTTTACAGTATTATTGGCAATTATATTAACGGCATTTTTCACAGAGAATGCTAAATTTAGATAGTTCCCAGCTTTAAAAATTATGTTATCACCATTGGATATGGTAAATCCATTAACTGAAATACCACTGAAAAAATTGTTAATATCTGCTGTTGTCCATGTAGTATTATCTATACTAACATCAGCTGCACTAACATTACTTAAACACATAAAAAAACAGATTAAACCCATAAATAGTGTTATAATGCGTTTTTTATTGTCCATTGCTCTATTTCACCCCCTTTTTTGTTTTCTTGGAATGAAATGTGTGATTATTAAAGGTTTATACATTTATTATGATATAAAAAAAAAATCACAAAAAGTTGCCGTTTATAAAAAATTTAATAAAACAACAAATATGGATTTCTTTAATAAATTAACTAATTAAATAGCTTTAATATGAGATTTCATATCCATATTAAAAGTAATTAATTCACATATATAAATTTGCTTGTTTAATTCTAAAATATGAAAATAATATTTGTAAAACCCGAAAATAAAAGTTTATTTAAAATCTTAGCCGATATCATAGATTTAATTTTTTTATTTTATTTTACGAAGGAAAATTAGGAATCACAAAAACTAGTATCAAATGTGAAATCACGCAAAGTTGTATAAAATCCATATTTAAAAAATAACGAACCGAGATGACATTTTAATTTTTATTTTGGAATAAAAAAAATTCTAGGGATAAGTATCAGATAAATAATGTAACAGTCAACTTTATCATGTTTTAATTTCATATTATATACTAATATAATGGGGTATTTCGAGTTTGATCCTTTAATCTAGGGGATTAAAAATTGAAATATTTAAAGGAGTTTTTAAAGCACTAAATAAATTGAAAATTTTAAATTTATTTAACAAAACGATCTGGAGCTGTAAAAAAATGTCTGGAATGGGAGAGAAGGCACGCACAGTAGTGAGTGGTGTAGGGGAGAAGGTTTCAAGTAGTGATGAAGGAAGTGTAGTTGACTCTGTAGGTGAGAAGGTCTCGGGACTCGGAGAAAAAATTAAGGGCACAGTTAAGAGTGTTCCAAAATCAGCTTCCAAGAGTACAGATGATTTATCACTTAGAATTGATGATTATTTAGATGAGAAAAGTAGCCAGCTGATTGTTGACTGGGAACTTGCAACCAACAACGATATAGAAAACATTGAAAAGAAATACACAAGGGTGGCACAGGATCTCTCAACTTTAGACTCTAATTTCAATGAGTATCGTGATGAAACAAACAATAAAATAAAAAAAATAGAGGAAAGACTTGAAAAGCTCGAAAAACCTTAAAAAGTTTCGATAAAGTTTTTTTATTTTTAATTCATTTTCATAAATTCATTTTTAAGAAATTTACACCCTATTTTTTTTGACACAAAGACATTTTAGCCATAATTATGGTTGAAAATGATATTATGGTTCAACTTAACACTATTTTCAACTTGGAAATGGTTTTACTGGGTTCAAGCTCACGTTGTCTATGGTGTTTTTCGCGATGGTTGTTGAGATGTCTTTGAAGATTGAAGAGTAATTGTAAATTCCCCCTCCCTTGATGGATGCGTAGTTTTTTGTGACTGTGCTGAAGTGCAGGTTGATTAATCCGTAGTTACTGATTCCTCCTCCGTAACTGGCAACATTTGAATTTATTTGGGTCACAAATATATCGAATATTCCGTTGTTGTTGTAAATTCCACCACCTTCAATGGCTTTATTTCCATTTATGTAAGAACTGACCATGGATATCACACAGTGATCGTTGTTTATCCCACCACCAATCTCAGCTTTATTATTTGAAACACTGGATTGGTAGAGCTGCAGTTCTCCCTTTGAATTAATTCCTCCGCCCATTTCTGCGATGTTTGAAAGAATATTGGTTCTCATGATGTAGGCTGTGTTAAGATTTTGAATTCCTCCACCATTGTAGCTGCAACTGTTGTTTGAAATGGTGGATCCCCTAATGTTGACAGTACCTTCGTTGTAAATTCCACCACCGTCATTGGCCCTGTTGGCTGTAACACAAGAATATTTCATGGTTAGTGTGCCTTGGTTTCGAATTCCCCCACCTAAAGAACTTTTACCATTGGTCAAGGTTAATCCTTCTATTTGAACATCTCCAGAGTTTTTGATCCAAACACAAGAACTTTTATTGTTCCCGTTGATCACGGTGTTTTTAGAACCGTTACCAACTAACTTAACATTCTTATTTATCACTAGATTTTCAAAGTAAACTCCCTTGGATACAACCACACAAAAATTACCACTTCCAACATTTATGGCTTTTTGTATGGTTCTAAATGCCTGTTTAAGATCTTTTCCAGTATTATTATCGTTTCCTTTCATATCAACGTAGTAAACACTAATACTGTTTGATGTTGTATGAGAACTCTGAACCAACTTGCCCCCATGACTCACGGTTTGGGATGCATCTGTATCTTGGCTTGCAGATGCTGTTCCTAAAATTATTAAAATTATTAACGGTATGAATACAATTTTCAGATTTTTCATGAACCAAACCTCCAGAAATCTCATTTTTAGGGATTCATTAAGAATCGTCCTAAAAAAATCACTTACCCCAATCTAATGTTAAATACTTTTAATGTAAAAGTTAGACCATATATATTTATTCATTATATTATCTATTTATGGAGATTTATTATCATGATTCTCATAATATACAAAGAAAATTCTATGTTTGTTCAGATTAGATCAAAAAAAATAGAAAAAATGGAAGATTAAAGTGTTAGTTCTGGATCTTCACTGGAATCAGTTTCATTTTCTAATTCAAGGACTGATCTGTACATGAGACTGGCACTTCTAAAGAGAAATATCGCTGCAAATGGCCCTACTGTGAAGGCGCTAATGATTGTTCCTATAAATTTAACATGTGCCATTCCAAAAACAGACTTTAATACTATTCCAATTATTAAAATTGCTGCATATATAACTACGGTGACAAGGAACCATCCAATATAACTGCCTAATCCAAGTTCAGATATCTTAGTCCTGATTTCACTGAATTTAAAAGCGAAACTCATATTATTTTCGTTGTGTGCCATGTTACCAATGCCCATGAGGATAATTGGATAAACCAGAAGGTAGTAAAGTCCTGCAATTATTAACATTGTCATCAAAATAATTTTTGCAAAGCCAGCTTCTCCAAGTCCCGATGAAAACATATAGTAACCCACAAACATTCCAAAGACCATGAAAATTAATATGAGTGGGATAATGTAGACAATGATAACGATAATTAACTTAATTCCATCTATGAACATACTTTTCCAGTTTCCAAAATCTGGCAAAACATCTGATCCATTGATAGATGAATTTAATATCCTTAAGTTGTAGCCAACTTTTAAAACGGCAATTATGATTGTTAAAATTATTAAAAGTCCCAGCAAAATATTTTTAACTCCCATAGATAACAGTAGGGAATAAAGTTCACCTAACAAAATTATTACCCCTAAAATTAGAAAATTCTTTTTATTTGAAAGGGGATAACCCAATGAATTCTTAACAATATCTCCAATATCCAATGTTAAAGCCTCCATGATTTTTTTCTAAATTTCTTCACGATATGATCTTAGTCTCATTTCAAGTTACTTAAACTTTGATGAATCATTCCAGGGGTTTACGGTAAACTAAATAAATTTAAGTTTCACAGGGGCAGATATGGGTTAGGGAAAAATTAAAGCTATTTCAAGACGTATAAATTATTAAATGATCATTTTTCTGGGGAAGGTTCATGGATAAAGATACATTAATCAAGCACAAGCTCATGATGCAGAGCGATAAGATAAACAAATATCTTATGAACAGAATTAATGGACTGTATTCATTGATTTTGATAGCTTTAATACTGAATATACTCATTTATTTAGAATTTAACAGCATAAATTTTCTTTTTAATGTGGAAAATAGGTTAGAGTTCATGGTTTTTATTTTAACTGTGATACTGGTGGATGCCACATTATCACTACTGTCCTTCACCTATCTCCTGGTTATTAAAGAGGATGATCAAAATTCAATGGATTTTAAGGGAACAATAATACTCAGTGATAAATCAGCTGGAGAAATAAGCTACATAATCAAAAATTGGAAGGATGGCCTGAGAACTAAATCAAGACATTTACAAAGTCAGAAAAAAAAGTTACTGGAATACATTGATAAAATTGGAATTAAAGATGGAAATTTAGACTCAGAACCCAGAAACAAACACGGCAAACATGAAAAAAGAGGCGATGGCAATAAACTACGGGAAATAGATAGGGATAGCAGATTGCCCACCTACGTAATTGAATCCAAATTAATTCAAATAAGCAAAGATTTAGATGTTTTTGATGATGATCTAGAAGAACTGGAAAGAAACGATGAAGATCATGAACTTAAATCTTCCCTCAAGGAAGCAAGGGATCTGTATGAAAAATTAAAGGACCTTGAAAATGAAATCCTTGAAAATTTAACCCTCCTAGAATATTCCATGGAGATCTACAACTTCAAAACTTTGAAGATCATAGGAAAACTATTTTTTCAAAGTTCCATATCCATAATAATTGGATTTTTCATACTGGGCCTTTTAATATTTGCACTTCAAAATGACGTAATATTAGGAGTCCTCCAAAGCTTTGGAAGTATACTTCTACAACTCATCATATTCTTTGCATCCATTTTCATAATAGATGGTTCATGGTCATTTTTAAGGGCAGTATACTCATTTTTCAAACTTTACATCCGAGATTAACCAATAAATGTTAAACATATATCATCAAAAAAAGTATACTTCAACCTAAGTTTAGTTTTGGATCATTTAGAGATATCATTCTTGGGAGTAATTTGACATCTCATTTACATCGTAGAAAATTTTGCAGAAAAATTTACATGCAGATTTAAGTTCCAATTTACCTTTTTCAGTGAGTGCGTAGGTTTTAGCTTCATCTACAGTTATTAGTTCATTCCTTCTGAGTTCCTTAAGTGCGGGATAGATGGTACCGGGACTGGGCTTGGTTCCTCGCCTTTTTTCAAATTCCCTTGATATTTCTGCCCCATTCATTTCACTCTTTTTCAAAGTCCAGAGTATGAGAAAGGTTAAATATCCCTTCATATCGCACTGCATACTAATTTGTATGGTTTGGGGCTATTAAATTGTATCGGAAGATCAATATTGGATGCCCGATAAATATATATGTTTTTTGTTGCATATCGTATATAAAGACAGAAATGGGGGTGAGATCATATTAGTAAGTTTTGAACTTCAGCACTGGTGCTGCGGACCTAAAGGCTGTGAATTAGAAATAGTTTACGGAGAAATGATAGACGCAGAATAAATAATTTGTTTTCAACCTAAAAAACCAATATTTTTTTTTTAAACTTCCAATTTTTATATATATATGGTCTGTTCTTCCTGTTCCATATGGTGACTTTTATGTTATTGAAATTAACACCCTTAAAATGGCATCATTGAAGTAGAGCTCAAAGTTGCTTCTATGTAAAAACATGGTTATTCATAATTTTAGGGTTTTTAACATGATCTTAGGTAGATTTTTATCAACTGGTGGGTGTAGTTGAGGTTAACATTTTCTAAACACATTTTTTTTTCATGTTTAGATCATTTGTAAAAAAAAATATTAGTTTATCTAATAAAGGATAAGATAAAAACTAGTAAGTAGTTAGTGTGAAAATTAATATTCGAAATGAATATAAATTTGATGAATTCATAATTAGGATGGTTATTTTTAATGACAAAAGAAGCAGCTAAAACAGCAATGGGACCCACATTTATGATTGCTGTTGAACAATCATTCCCTGAAGAACAAAGAATAATAACAGATGAACTGGCCTATCCAATTTTACCCTTGAGTTACAGGTTAATGGTAAAGCTGTTTAGCATAAAATTCGTGAGGCATTGGCTTATAGGCACTACTGAAACCAGCACACCTGGATTGTGGGGCGGGATCATGCTCAGAAAACTTTACATCCAACACAAAATTAACACTTCCCAGTCTGAAATAGGACAGGTGGTTAATTTAGGAGCTGGATACGATACAATGGCCTACAATCTCCCATCATTATCTAACATGCCAGTATGGGAGCTCGACCAAAAAAACGTTGTTGAAACCAAAACCCAAAGACTAGAAACCAGTTTGGGTAAAGTACCAGAAAACGTGAAACTCATTGCAATGGACTTTGATCATGAAGACATTGGTCAAACACTTAAAAAACAAGGATTTCAGGACGAAACACCAACTTTATTCATATTAGAAGCAGTGACCCAGTACTTGGATGAAGAAAGTGTTGAGAAAATGTTCACATTTTTATCCCAAGCTCAAACAGGCAGTAAACTGATCTTCACCTATATTTTGAGGGAATTTATAGAGGGTGTTGAAATGTACGAAATGAAAAATCTCTACAAAAAATATGTTTTCCCCAAGATATGGAAATTTGGACTCTTCACCCAGGACACCAAGGAATTTCTAGAAGGTTACGGCTGGAAATTGATAGAAGATTTTGAAGCCGACGATATCAACGACGAATATATCAAACCCAACAACAGGAACCTTAAAACTACAAATCTTGAGAGAATAGTCTACGCAGAAAAGATCTGACTGACTACTTTTTTGACTACTTTTTTGACTACTTTTTTGACTACTTTTTTGACTACTTTTTTGACTACTTTTTTGACTACTTTTTTGACTACTTTTTCAAAACGTAGTAGGTGGAACGGCTGCCGCCCTGTTGTTCGATGATATTTTCATCCATAAGATATCTTAAATCTTTATAAGCTCCCTGTCGAGAGATGTTTAAAAGATTTTGAACTTTAGAATTGGTAATACTGCCATTTAGATGTATGAACTCCAATATTTTCCTATTCTTTTCCGACAGTTTAACTTGATTTTCTTTGGATTTTTCTGGTGAAATAAGAAGCAATTGGTCCTTAATTTTTAATAGGGAATGTTTAAATCCTTCTATGAAGTAGTTTAGCCATTGTGTTAAATCTTGAGTTTTTTTATCCACCGAGTTTAGAGCCGAGTAGTAATCTGGTCTGTTTTTGTCGTAGTACTCATCCAGGGTGAACATCCTGTCCATATCAAATTTTCGTGTATGGAGGTAAAGTGCGGTTAAAATTCGACCTGTTTTTCCATTACCATCAATAAATGGGTGTATTCTCACAAATTCATAGTGCAAAATTCCTGCTGCAATAACTGGGTTTAATTCTTCCGAATTATTGATCCATTCCACCAGATGGGCCATGCTTTTTTTGATTGAATTCACTGGAGGTGGTGTAAAAACAGTATCTCCATCCTTGTTAATTATATGAACTGGTACAATTCGATATTGGCCTTCTAAATAGGTGTAGTCTAGTGTGTAATGTGTAATGCCTTCATGGAGATTTAATACAGTTTTTTCGGTAATTTTTCCATTTTCAAGGTAGTTTTCAAGGTTTTCTAGCACATTTAAATAGTTTAGAACTTCTTGATCAGATTTTTTCTGTGATGTTTTTTCCATGGTCTTAAAAATGGCCTCAACTTGATCTATACTCAATGGATTTCCTTCAATGGCTGTTGAATGATGTGCAGCTTTTAAAACAGCATCCCTTTTTAATGATACTTCTGTTTCTAATATTAAAGGCGAATTTACTATGAAATCTTTAATGGACTGGATTTCCACTAAATTATTGACCATTTTGTTGGTGTAGTTGAATTTTGGTTTAAACATACTAAGATCCCTTTACTTTCTAATGGTACTATGTACACTACAAAATATATATTTGACTATTTTTTGACTACTACTTATTTGGTTGATGAAACAATTTCTCATGAAATTTTACATGAATGATGATCAGTTAGTTGAGAATAAAAAAATTAGAATGGAAAAAGAATAAATAAGAAAATTTTTGTATCCTACATTTTTAGATCGTAGGTTTCGGATGTTGCACCCTTATTTTGCCAGCTTGGAGCACCAAGTTTACTACTGCATGAGGAAGTATCACATGTTAGTTGGGTTCCATTTTCAAGAATTACAACTGGCCAAACATGTCCATAAGTATTTCCGCCCATAAACTGCACAGCTTCTGAGTGTTCAAACTTTGTAGCATTATGTGGTATTCCTGCAGCTCTACAAAGAGCAATAAATAATCTTGCCTGATCACAACAATTACCTTTGCGTAAAACTGCGGTTTGAACTGCGTAATGTTTGGAATTGTAGTACATGGGTTTTTCATATCGCACATGACAATCCATCCACTCAAAAATGTTCTTAACAATATTGTAACGAGTATCAGTTTTATTTCTAGTCACATTATGGGTTATGTTGGTTGCAAGTTCCTTGATGTATGGATGTTCACATTCGAAGTAACCATCAATCTTATCTCCATCATTCAAGTTATTATCTGCAGCATAAGCTAGATTAGAAGTACCTGCCATTGATATGAATATTCCAAAAGTAAACAAAAACAGCATTATCCTTTTTAGGTAATTAGCCCTGTATTTTTCTATTATCTTTAAAACCTCCTCTATGAACCCACATTGGATAAATAAATTAACATGCTAAAATTAAGATGTAAAACTTTAGATATATAAATATTTCTACGCGGTATGCTAAAATACAATTTTTTTTAAGGTTCAATATGATTTAAAATATCAAAAAAAGAGGCATGACGTGTTCAGTTATATCTGAACTTTTAAAATAAAATATACTACACTCATTAATCTCTAAAAGTTTTATAATAATTTCCCATAACTATATGATTTTACAATATTCTAAAAATCTAATCATTTGATCGAAGGATCTGTTGACTGTTTCTTCTGTTGCCACTCCGTGGGGAGATAAAACCTCACAGGTTACTGCTGGTATTCCCTGGAGGTTTGAAGCGTCTTCAACAGCCCCTTCATATTCAACACCTGCCAAATCATAGGTTATGAGGGATGAATTGGAATTGGATGAAATATAATCTGCCATTTTATAACTTTCGTACTCTGGGGATTTAGAACAGAGTACACTGTAATTTCCAGGATAGCCTCCGGGTTGAGTTGAATGGAAATCTCCAAGTTTTTCAACTCCAAACTCTTTACAAGATCTTATTATGGCATTTGAAGGTGTAGCTTCCCTATTTGCGATGCTGTTTAAATTCTGATGATTCCAGTAACGCATGGTTTGAGATGTTCCATTTGGAGATACAAATGGCACCACATAGACTGTTCCATTCAGTTTCCTTCCGTTTAGATAGTTGATCAATTCCATTGCAGCAAGTTGTGCGGGTATTTCATTTCCATGTAATCCTGCTGTTATCATTACTTTGGGGTTGCTGCCGTTGCCAAGGATGATCATGGGGGTTCCAAATTTTGCCAAACTCAAAACAGCATTTGAAATGTTTGTCTTAGCAATGTGATTCTTTATGTACTGGTTGCATGCAACTTCACCTCCAGTCATGGTTTGGGGATTGAAGTAGTCAGTTCCTACATAGATCAACATTATTTTTCCATTACTTTCATTAGGTTGTGCAAAACCAACTGGAATAAAACAAGATAAGATTAATAACAGTGCTATAACTTCGTATTTCATCATGATATCTCCTTTAATTCATTAGTATGGTTAAACATGTGCCTAAAATTGTTTTTTTGAATTTGTTTTATTTAGTTCAAATAATAATTAATCGAGTAAAATATCTACTATTATTAACATTATAAAAACTTATATATAATTAAACTTTTAAAGTTAAATTGCACTAAAATTTTTGTTTGTATCAAAGTTAGATGGAAATGAAAACTATGACAGAAACTAAGATAGAATTCAAATGTCTAAAATGTGGAACTCACTACGATCCAAACATCAACCTTGAATGTCCAGTGTGTGGAAAACAACAGAAATTATCAACCCATCACAATCCAAAACATATCATAAAAACACACTAACTCAAAAAAAAACTCCTATCAAACTATAATAATTAAAATTCAATTTTATCAATTTATTCTTTTTTTATACTAACTTTAAGAAAATAAAGGAAGAGGTATCCATAATATTAACAAATGATTAAAAAAATGAGAAATATTGAATACTAATTCTTCTTAGTACAGGTTTCATAGTTAATTTTTTCCTGTTTTAAATTTAATAGTAGTTGTTTTAGCTAAGTTATTGCCTGCATTATCCTTTAAAGCTCCAGTTGGGATATAAATCTGGTAAGTATTGTATGCAAATCTTTTACTCGCCATCTTAATAGTCAGTGTGTTATTTTTTATTGATTTGGTGATTACAACTTTTTTTCCAGTATTCAAATTTTTAATATAAATATTCGACCATTTAGTGCTTTTTTGAATGTTTTCACTGAATTTAATAGATATTGGTGCTGTTCTTGAAAATCCTTTTGAACTACAAGTGTTAGATGAAACCAGCTTTGGAGCAATCTTATCTATGGTGTACTTTTCTGTATAAACTGGGGATTTATTACCATTTAATATTGCAATAAACTTCAGTGTGGTTGTGGTTTTAATGGTAAATGGACCAGTATATCTTTTGCTTTGATTTGTTGGTGTGGTGTTGTTTAAAGTGTAATAAATTGTTCCATTTGCATTCATTTTAAGAACAATATTCCTATCAGTGTTGTAAAGCCCAGTTTTACTGTTGACAGTTGCTGTAAGGTTTATACTCTTAACAGGATCTACAGTTTTGTTGTTGTAAACCAGGGTGTCTACTGCACTTATAAATGCATTTGCATCTGAATCTTTTTTAGTTAAATTATCGAACATGTAGGTTTCATAAATTATGGTGGGTATTCCATATTTTGCAATGGGCATTGTAACATATTCTGGACTTGTAGGATTTGGTGGAGAGTATATGACTAAAAATGGCATTTGGCTGATTATTTGATTTGCATAGGTGGTTGTAATACTCGTATTTGAAATGGGATACAAAAATCGTTCATAATCGTAACCACTATCTGGGCCATGATTTTCGTGAATATCCAACGTCAGAAATGGGTTTTCTTTAGGAACATCAGGCACAATAAACTGCTGACCCAACAATTGCCCGTTCATTCTTCCCTTGCTATAATCATCTGCATCCTGAGTAACGTGTATCTTGTAAATAACATATCTTTTAGTGAGATTCAATGACTGGTTTAATAATGCATTGGCAATGGCTGTGTGTATACCATTTTCTTGAGGATGTAATCCAACAATAAGGACTATGGTTTGATTCGAGCTTTGATTACCATACACTTCTTTTTCAACATAACCATAACTTGTGTAGCCTAAAAGATTTGTACAATTTATTTTATTTGAAACACAGTACCAAGAAGTCAAATTAACATTTTCCGGCAGAACATTGGTTGTTTTATATGAATTTAAAATATGTGAGTACATATAAACCAATGATTCAAAGCCTATGGTATTTCCAGTGCTTGTTTGAGTAGCATAATTAGGTGCACGTCCATTAGAATCCATAAAATCCTTCACTCGCTTTGCAATATCCAGATATTCAGTTGAATTTAAGTTACTGTTTGTGATATTTTCTGAAGAATTGGTTGCATTACCATAAATTCCAAGATTAATCAGATCGCTCGATGTCAGGTTTATATTTAATAACACAGTTGTTAATAGCTCTAAAAATTGTGGCATATCCACCACAGATCCAGAAATATTCAAATCAACTGGAAGTGTATTATTTGCATCAACATATGATAATAGTGAATCTGTTGCGTTTATCACTTGGTCAGATGTGAAAGACACAGGATCGGCAGCAGATACAGTGGACATACTTAGAATAAATATTAAAATTAAAATTGGAGTAATAATAAATTTTTGCATTTCAGTCACTATTCATTTTTTTTAATTATATTTGCACGTATTATTATCATGCCCACGAACATATATATTCTTTGAATAATTAGCTAAATTTTAAAAGGTATTTCAATAAACGAATCTAGATTATTGTACTGAATAATATAAGTCTCTGTAAATGCTGAAATTTATAAGATTAACAATGAAATATCTTGAATTACTAGAAGACTCGCTTTTTTTACTCGTAAATTTGATAGAATAATTCTAACATCTAAAAGAAGGACAACCATGTGTGATGAGATTTAGTTGCATCAATTAAATTGAGTTTTTAATAAGAAATTGTATTAAAGGTTGTTTCATAGTTAAAAAAAATAGGAAAAATGGGGGATAACAGTTTTTATTTTCTAACTGCTACTCCTCCAATTACCATTAATAGTCCCACTATGAGTGGTGCTATTGGTAGACCTGTTGTTGGTAGTTTAGTGTTGTGATTGGTGTTGTTTCCAGTTCCATTGGTGTTGTTGGTGTTGTTATTGTTGTTTTGTACGACTTCGATGTTTACTGTTCCGTTTTGTGTGATGTTTGTTGTGGTGTTTGCTGTTATGGTTGGTATTATGGTGTAGTTTCCGCTTTCTAGTGCTTTGAGTGTGATTTTAAGGTTTGGATCACCTACAACCACGTTGTTTAATGTCCATGTGAGTGTTCGTGTTACTGGGTCGAAGCTCCAGTTTCCGCTGTCTGTTGTTCCGGTTACAAATTCGAGTCCTGCAGGTATTTTAAAGCTTACAACTACGTTGTATGCTGTGTCAGGTCCGCTGTTTCCGAGTTTGTAGTTAATGGCGAATGTTTCACCAACCTTTGGATGTGTGTTGTTCACTGTGGTCTTGATGTAGAGACCTGCCCATGGAGTCACATTTAACTTACCAGTTTCGTTGCTTCCAGAGTACACATTGTTTCCATTGAATAATGCGTTGACAAAGTAGTTACCTGTATCTGCTAGGTAGTACAGGTTAGCTGTTCCTGTAGAGTCTGTTGTTGTTGTTCCAATTATTTTACCGTTAACACTGAAGGTTATGGTTTGACCAGCAAGGGCATTTCCATTTTCATCAGTTAAAACTGCAACTAAATTGGCTTTGTCTCCATGTTTTACTGTGGTGTTCTGGACTGTTACATGGGTTTGTATAGGGTTTACTGTGAGTGTTGCCAAGTTTCTGGATGGTTCGTAGATATCATCTGCATAGGAATTTGCATAAATCACGTAATCTCCTATGGTTTGTATTATGGTGTAACTGAGTGTTGCTGTTCCAGTTGCGTCTGTAGTTGCTGTTCCAATCTTTTTACCGCTTATGTAGAATGCAACGGTTTTTCCGCTGAGTGGATTTCCGTATTCATCTGTTAAAACAGCCTTCAAGTTTACATTGGCTCCATGTTTGCCAGTGACATTTTTAACTGTGAGGTTTGTTTCGATTGGGTTTACTGTGAGTTTTCCTGTTCCTGTTGAGGATGCATAGGTATCATCTTGCAGGAAGCTTGCACTGATTGTGTAGCTACCAGTGGTCTGTGATATGATGTAGATTATTGTTGCTGTTCCTGTAGAATCTGTTACTGCTTTTCCAACAACGTCACCATTAATACTGAAGGTCACGGTTTTTCCACTGAGTGAATTGCCATTTGCATCCTTAAGTACGGCTGTTAAGTTGGTTTTTTCTCCATGTTTACCAGTAACATTGTTCACGGTAATTTTGGTGTCTAATGGAGTTACACTGAGTGTTCCCTTTCCAGTTGCACTCTCATATATCTGGTCGCCTAATAATGAAGCGGTAATGGTATAATCGCCCACTACTTCATTAATTTGGTAGTTGAATATGGCTACTCCATTGCTGTTTGTGGTTGCACTGCCTACTTTACTGCCGTTTACGTAGAACACTATATCTTTACCAGCTATTGGATTTCCATTTTTGTCCTTCAGTGTTGCCTGAAGATCCACATGATCTCCATTTACACCCTTAACATCGGGCACAGTAATTGTTGTGCTTGTTTTGTTAACGGTTAATTTGGCGATGTATCTTGAAGTTGCGTACTGTGGATTTCCATAGAATGTTATAATGATATCATAAATACCTGGATTTTGGTTGATTGTGTAGTAGACTGTCACGTCTCCATTGTTGTCTGTTGTACCCATTAACAAATTGGAGTTAATATTGAAATACACTGTTTTGCCGGCTATCGCCTTTCCGAACATGTCCTCAAGGTGTGCTTTGATCGCTACCTTATCCCCAACTTCACCAGTTGCATCGGGAGCTGAGATACTGGTTGGTATTTTTGATACCATAAAAGTGCCCACTGCACTGCTGTCACCGTAGATAGTGCCTGTTCCATCGTAGGATGCATCTAATGTGTAGGTTCCAGAGTTCCATGAAGATGGAATTGTCCAAGTTTGTGTTGCTATTCCGTTAACTACCTGAACCTTGATGCTCTGGTCGTTAAATGTGAATATCACATATCCTCCATTTACAGCGTCACCATTTTCATCGTTTACATGTGCAGTTAAATGAATTGTTTGACCTGGATACCCAGTAACATTATCCACCTTTGTTGTTGTGCTAATTGGAGTCACATTGATGGTTGTAGTGGGTGTTTGATCGCCAGAAGTTGCGTTAACTGTAGCAGTTCCTATTTGAGATCCTGTGAAAACTGCAGATGCCAGACCATCTTGGGTAGTGCCTGGAGTTGTTATCTGCCCTAGGTCTGTGGCGAAATCAACAATTAAACCGTCGGGTATGTGGTTGACAGTAGGATCTAACTTTGTGACTGTTCCTGTTGTTTGGTTGTAGAGGTTGTTGAAGTCAGCTGTAACTGTGGTAGTTGTTCCATATTTAATACTAGATTTATCAGATGATAAAACCATGTATATCCAGTTATCTGCGGTATATGGTCCAGCTATGCCGTTTGGTCCCGCATTTGAACCCCACCAGCAACTGTTCACATTAATGCTATTTTGTAGTCTGTTGTCAATGTTGTTTGTGGTAGTAACGGTGTTGGCCTTGTTACCAACAAAACTGCAGAAATGAATCTGGGCTTTATTGTCAGCCCCGTACAATGTTAATACTCCTCCTCCATTTCTTGCTGTGTTGTTTATGAAGTTGGAGTTATCTATGTTAATAGTACCAGCGTAGCTGAATACACATCCTCCACTGTACGCGATGTTAGCGATGAAGCTGCAGTTGTTTACTGTGAGTGTTCCGTTGGTGTAGATGGTTCCTCCGGCTGTAGAACTCAGACTTGCATCGTTGTTTAAAAAATCAGTGTTTGAAACAATTAAGGTACCGTCATCTGTGTTAGCTATGGCTGAACCACCACCCTGATAAGCATAGTATGTTTTACATTGGGTGAATGCAGAGTTATCCACGGTTGTGTGGCCCTGGTTTAGAATTGCCCCTCCATAGTTACTCTTTCCATTGGCTAGGGTCAGGTTTTTGAGGATGAAATTAACATTGTTGTCTATAACGAATATTCTGGATGAGTCTGAACCACTAATAATTGTTTTGGTTTTTCCAGCACCTATAATTGTCATATCATGGCTTATTTCGATGTTGGTGTTTCCTGCTCCTGTATATGTTCCACTAGCAATAGATACAGTGCCTCCAATATTCACTGTGCCTGTTGCATTTTTAATGGTTAACTTAGCAGTTTGAGGGGTCAAACCATCATTTGCATCGCTTCCTGACGATCCATTGACGTATATATGATCTCCCGAGGATGAAGGTGCTGCAGATGCATTGCTCATGCATATGAACAGTAAACCTCCAAATACCAGTAAGATGAGTAATCTTTTTGTAATTAAATTTTTTTGCATATTTTCACCTCCTTCATGTTAGCTTTTAATTACACAAAACAAGTATTAATCCTACAAAACTAAATACTTTACTAATTTTCTTTTAAAAGGCAATAACGATAGTTATGTATTTTGTTTCGCATATGCTTAATTAAATACGTATTCAATGGATTTTAAGAGTTTTAAGACGATTTTTTAATCAATTGGGGATTTTTTATTGCAGGAAAATATGGGCATTTTTGATGAAAAAAACCCAAAAATGAGTGATTGTAGGAGTTGGATTGGATTTATAGTAATTTTTTGAGCAGTTGGTCACCATAAATGCGTATTATTATATCTAAAAAAGATCATACAAATATACATTGCCAAAATTATAGGATGGAAATTTAAATTGGAGGGAATGAACCAATGTTTGATCCAAAATTTAATTACACCCACAAACTTGTAGATATTTTGTCACAAATATCAGCAGCAGATGCGATTATTAACAATACCCAGTTGTTTAAGTCGTACGATCTACTTTTTAAAGACAGTGCAATGGTTAAAACAGCATATCACTCGACATCCATAGCAGGAAATCCACTCACAATTAAACAGGTCAACCAACTCTTCAATGGTGAAGAGGTCCAAGCAAGTGAGGTTGGTGTAGGGGAAGTACTAAACTACTTCGCTGTGATTGAAAAACTTGACAAATACCATGAAGCAGGACTCAATGAAGATAACCTTGGGGAAATAAACAGGTACATCACAATTGGAACTTTAAAAAATTCTGAATTGCCTGGAAACTACAAAAATTCAGAACTCAAGGGAGCCATGCACGAATTTTTAACCTGGCTCAGGAATGAAAATTATCTGCACCCAGTTTTAACAGCAGCCATAGCACACCATACCATTTTAAACCAACTACCTTTTCACAAAGGTAATGGAAAAACAGCTCGTGTAATGGTGTACCTGGTTTTCAAACTGAAACAATTCAATTGTCGTGGCTACTACCAGTTTGATGAAGAATTCCATGAAAACATGACCTCTTACAAAGAAGCAGTGTTGGAAAGCACAGAAACTGAAGACATTACCAACTGGCTTGAATACTTTGCAGGGGTGGTGTTAGCTTCAATACTAAGGACTAAAAAATATGTTCTGGATATCTACAGAGAAAAATGCATCCCCCATAATTTGAATCAGCTCCCAATTTCTCCCAATGAGCTCAAGATATTCCAGTTTTTAAGGGTTCATAAAAAGATAAGAAGTCAAGATATACAGAAGATGTTTGGAGTATCACACCCTGGAGTATTCAAGTACATACAGAAACTCCTAGATCATGGTGTCATTAAAGCAATGGGCCATGGAAGAAACACTTACTACGTTTTCAAACATCAGAACTAAACCTAAAAATTGATAATCCTCAACATGCACAGTTGATATGGTTTACCAACCAACTGGACAACGATGGATCGTAATGGATGTTGTACACATACCATTTTTTTTTACAAGAACCTCTGAAACTTTATTAAAATCTTTAATCAGATTTTCAGCATTAAAAATATATTTCAATGAACTAATTGTAACTGCAATATTTTTATTTGTATAAAATCAAATTATATAGTATATTCCATGATTTTAATCATGAACTTGGCTGTATTACAGGGGATTTATGTTGTAAATAAATAATGGGGCTGGTATTTATTTCAGATAATTTTAACCTTAGATCGAAGGCTTACTGGAAAAAAATGGGATGGGGACTTTTATTAGGTTTAATTGGTGCTATTTCCGCTTTGATATTTGTTGTTTTGATGAATTTTGGTCAGAGTTTCTTCGTACCGTACATCACCCAGAACTGGACACCCTTCTCTGGACCGTGGTGGATAGTTCTGTTAATGACTGGTGTTGGGGTTATAATTGGACTCATACATCGTTACACTCCAGCCACAGAGATGGATGTGTTTGGATCCTTTGACAAGGGTTACCTGGATCCCAAACCCATGCCTTCATCAGTTTTTGCATCGCTCATTTCAATAATTGGGGGTTTCAGTTTGGGTCCTGAGGTATCAACTGGAATGTTAGCAGGAGGTCTTGCAAGTTGGATCTCAAAGAAACGGAACTTGGATCCTGAAATTACCAAAACCAACTATTTGAGCAGTGTTTCAGGGGCATGGTCAGGTTTATTCACATCTCCCCTTGCAATGATCTTCATACTCCTTGAAACCAAACACAAACAATCAGTACTTTACTACGGCACACTTTTAATTGCAGGACTGGCAGCCGTTATTGGGTTTAGTATATTCTACGCTTCACAGGGATTTAACTACTCATCACTACTGGGAATTTTATCCCCTCCAGAGTACCATCTGGAAATCTGGCATTTGGGTGCGGGGATAATCATGGGAATCGTCGCGGTACCTGTGGCACTGTTATTTGTGGTGTTTACCAAGATATTTGACAGACTCATCAAACCCTTGGACAAGAAACCTGTGATTAGAAGTACAATTGGAGGTCTGCTCCTCGGACTTTTAGTTTTTGCACTGCCTGTAACACTTGGACTTGGAACAACTTCAATGCTCCTTGTGTACCAAAACGCTGCTGAAATAGGTGCAGTGCTCCTACTACTATTTGCCATTGCAAAGATGGCAGCATTGACAGGAGCCCTTAGATTTGGATTTATAGGTGGGCCAATATTTCCACTCCTATTCACTGGTTCATGCATGGGTGCCCTGATACACCTTATCTTCCCTGCAGTGCCTGTGGGCCTTGCAATGGGATGTATGATAGTGGCAGTACCTGCAGCAATTGTACCAATTCCACTAGCCCTTGCAGCCATCGGCATAATAATTATAGGAGTATCTCCACAAGACGCTCTCCCAATAATAATAGCTGCACTGGTGGCATTTTCCACAACCCGGGGATTCATACTCAAGGGGGAAGAGGTTGAAACTGTGTAAATTTGGAAACAATTCAATTTTATTTATTTCCAAAGTGTTTTCCAATGAACTGTGGGTGTATAAAAAAAGGATCTGTTGTGGGATGTGTGATATAGTATGATAGAGTTACTTTTCTTCTTCGTAGTACTGCTTTTTGTGTCAATTTTTTCGGCTGTGATTGGAAGGCTGCCAGTGAGCTTTCAGATGATATTTATATTAGCTGGAATGGCTGTTGGATGGGCTGTGACAGGTTACATCGATGTTAGCAAACCTCCATACTCAACCATCATATTTTTTGTAGCAGAAATTGCACTGGTCTTGGTTCTCTTCACAGATGCTTCCAGGGTGGGTCTCAAGGCCCTTAGAAACAATCTCAGCACAAGGCTTTTGATGGTGGGACTTCCATTAACCATAATATTTGGAGTTGTGGTGGCAGTACTACTGTTCCCATCCATACCATGGTGGGTTGGAGGTATCATAGGGGCTGTTCTTGCACCCACAGATGCTGCCCTGGGCCAGATAGTTGTTCAAAACATCAAAGTGCCTGAAAGAATAAGGAGAACCATCGAGATCGAAAGCGGATTAAACGATGGTGGGGCAGTGCCGTTTCTTTTGGTTTTCATAGCCATAGGATTGGCTTCAGAAGTTTTCAGGCCAATGGGTTACTTTGTAGAGGTTGCAGTGGAGCAAATAATTTTCGGAGCAGTTGTAGGTTTACTGATAGGTATTGTTGGTGGTAAAATTATCTCCAAGGCCCGAGAAAACAGTTGGATCACACCCGAATATCAGAGGATAGCCTACCTGTGCCTGGCACTCATGACCTTCTTCGTTGCGGATGAACTAGGTGGAAGCGGATTTATAGCAGCCTTCATAGGGGGTTTATCCCTGGGCTATGTGATTAAGGATGCAGGGGACATGTTGATTGATTTCTCAGAGGCAGAGGGGCAGCTCCTAAATTTAGCCGTATTTTTCCTCTTGGGAATAGTTATACTGCCAATCATTCCCCTCATAACATGGCAAGTCGTGGTCTACGCAGTGCTAAGTTTGACTGTGATAAGAATGATACCTGTGGCACTTTCTTTGATTGGAACCAAGCAGAGTCTGGATTCCATCCTTTTCATTGGCTGGTTTGGACCCAGGGGACTTGCATCAATTGTGCTTGCACTCTTGGCCATATCTGAA
>JAEZAV010000200.1 GCA_023430285.1 Methanobacteriota archaeon
TTCTTCCCAAACCTTTCCTCCAAATAAGAAACAGAGCTGTTCCAATTAAAATATATAATGTGCTCCATATTGGACCTACTACCCAGTTTGGAGGGGCCCATCCAGGTTTTGCAAGGTAAACATACCAAGTTGTAATTTCTTTTAGTGTAAAAAGTGTTCCAATTGCACCAGCAATGTAAACAATTATTATGGACACAATCCATTTAGGAATTTCACGAATACTGAAATCGTTCATTTAAATCCTCCAGATATTGTTCAAAACATAGCTGCATTTTATGAAATATTTCACCAATTCTACTAATTAATATCAACATATTCAAATAAAAATTTATAGTTAATTTAGTAGGATTTGAATGGATAAATTTGGAAATTGTTGATAAATCGGATACAAACTAATTATAGTAGTAAAGTTAATTAATTTCTAAGTAAACCCGAGGGAATAAATAATTCAGAAATTAGGTGGAAACTTTTATGGATCTCTTCACACATTTTTTAGTGCCTTACATAATTCTTTACGCTTTAAAAAGTAAAAATAAACTTGCAGGGGCCTTTGGCGGTATTTCACCAGATTTTGATACCATATTTATCGCATGGATCGGGCTTTTATCCCCAAATTTTTTCATATTCTCCCACAGGGGAATCACCCATTCATTCATCTTTGGATTCGTAACCTCAACCATATTTCTGTATGTTATTTCAAGAAAGCAGGTGAATGAATTCATTGGCAACCTAATAAGAAGAGATATTACCGTAAAATTTACCAAAACAACTGTTGCTATTGCATATTTTGGAGTTTTAACCCATCTATTCCTTGACTATTTAACAACCCTGGGAATTCCTTTATTCTTCCCATTTTCAATTACAAGGTACGCTTTAAATCTTTACCAATCACTGGATGCCATAACAATTGTAATCGCATTTGTTGTGCTCATAATTATCTACCTAAAGGTGGATGCCAAGTACAAAAAGGCAGCCATGGCCATATTCATGATAATTTTAATCGCCTTTGGAGGTGTGAGGGCCTATGAAAAAATTAACATCATGGACCATGAAACACCCACGTTGTATGGCAACTACTCAGAACTGGATGTGTATCCAACAAACAACATGTTCGTATGGAACGTTGTAAAACACAACCCAGATAACACCAGTTTTGCTGTGTCAGTTTACAATGGATGGTACAACAACCAGTACAATGTAAATTACTATTCAAGCCCATTAATAACTGGTGGAGATTATAATTCGGGTTTGAAGGCCATAAAGATCGCTGACAGCTATCCTGCCGTTAAACAATTTAAATGGAACAGCTTCTTTGCACTTGAAAATGCCAGTTACAATGGAAACAGTTGGGATGTTACCTACTACGATGTTGTAAAGAGCTACACAAAAAGTAACGTAACTGTTACAGTGTAATTAAAAAAAATAGGGGGTTGAAACCCCATCTATATTTCTTATTTTATATTTTCAGGTTTAGATCCGCCAGCATCCCCTCATATGCAAGTTTTATTTCGGGATTTTCTGTTTCGAAGTTTTCAACTATGGTTGTTAATTGGGTGTTGTAGATACCTACTTTTCCAAGGCTTCTGAGTGTTTCCATTAGGATTGGAGGTTCAGTTTCATATTCTAATATTTCCATGAGTAAATCAAAAGCCCCTCCATTTTTTTGAAATCCACTCAGTGCCCTTACACATTTCCAGAGTAGTAAAGTGTTATCTGGATTGTTGATGTTTTCAATGGTTGTTTCGATAATGGCATCAACAGCTGATTGATCCCCGGTTTTATAGGTTATTCCTCCAACAGCATCCACTGCTTGTTCCTTTGTAAATACATCAGGGTTACTTGTAATTGTTTGGGTAAGGTAGGGTAGTGCGGGTCTTCCAACCCTTACGAGTGTTCTTGCTGCCAGGTCACGTTGGAGTGGAAAGTTTTTCTTTTTGAAGTATTTAGTGGGCAGTTCCTTTTCTTGGTTGTTTCCTATCTTTCCCAGGAGTTCTATTAGATTTGGAACTGCAATTTCTCCCATTTCTCCCAATGATTCTGACATAGCAATTCTGGAATAAATGGCCTTCTCATTTGTCATTGCTCCACATAAAATGGCCACATTTTTCGAATTCTGGGTTTTACCTAAAATTTTCGCGGCTGCAGTTCGTTTCTGAGGATTTTTATCCGTTAACATTTGAATTATGCTTTCATCTGATAATTCTTTAAACTGTGAAAGGTACTCCTCTGTTATTTGTCCCCTTTTTTCACGGTTGGTCTGTTTAATTTTAGATTGGTCCATTTATTTTCAACTCATTTTAAATTTTTTCTGTGCTAACTTATTAAAGTGAGTAATTTTTGACCAAGTAATTGAGGTAGTTGTTGAGTAGGATTTTGTTAGTTTTATTATGGATCACTGATTTTTGTTGCATGATAAAACCCAATACGTATATTAAGAATCACAGATATAAATCGTATCACGATATAATTGTGGTGTTGATTATGGAAGATGTCAATGAGATAGTAAGATCTTGGGAACAAATTAACAAACAAATCAGGCGTAAACACAGGGAAACAGCACAGAAGTATGGTTTTTCCTTTGAACAATTTCACCTCTTAATAGAACTGGATCATCACAACGAAATGACCATCTCATCGGATTCCCTTCCACCAACCATAGGCAATATCGCAGATTTTACAGGAAACGCCCCACACACCATCTCTGAACGTGTGAAAAGATTGGAAAAAAGGGGAATCGTCCTGAAGATAAAGGATGAAAAGGATCATAGAATCTGCCGTGTTGTGCTTAGTGAAGAAGGACAGAAAATGATAGGTACCATTAAAAACGAAGCTAGAAACATTTTTCTACACAACGCTTTGAATAAAATGGATGATAAAACCTTGAAAAACCTTTTAAAAAGTTTAAAAGAGTTGAATAAAAACTTGGATAACTGATCTGTCATAACTACAAATATTTTATGTATTTATTATTAAGGAGAATTTTATTTGACTAATGAAAAATCTTGTAAACCAGAACACAGTATTAATAATAGGGTAGTAGCGTTACTCGTCGCAACTTTAGCTTCATTTTTCACACCTTTCATGGCATCCGCCGTGAACATAGCAATTCCCGCTATAGGTTCCAGTTTTAGTGCTGATGTTATTCTTTTAAGCTGGATTCCAACTGCATTTCTGCTTTCGGCCGCTGTTTTTGCGGTGCCATTCGGAAGAATCGCTGACATCCATGGTATGAAGAAAACCTTTACCTATGGAATCATCATATTCACAGTGGCATCATTTCTTTGTGCCATTGCACCATCCATTGTATCCCTCATAGTTTTCAGGATCATGCAGGGTGTGGGTTCTGCAATGATATTCGTAACAGGACTTGCAATTGTATCATCGGTGTATCCTAAAAATGAACGTGGTAAGGCCATTGGAATAAACGTGGCAAGTGTTTACATAGGACTCAGTATGGGTCCTGTTTTAGGAGGTTTGTTAACACAGTACTTTGGATGGAGAAGTATATTCCTCATTGTCCTTCCCCTGGGTCTGCTTATTATTGCACTCACCCTCACCAAGCTCAAGGGAGAATGGGCAGAGTGTGCCGGTGAATCCTTCGATATTCCAGGGTCTGTTATTTACAGTGTTGCACTCGTTATTTTGATCTACGGATTTTCAATACTCCCTGGATTTTATGGAATTTTGATGGTTTTAGCAGGAGTTGTAGGACTTTTAATATTCGCAGCATTTGAATTAAGGGTAAAAAATCCTGTGTTTGAAGTTAGGTTATTTAGAAACAGAACCTTCGGATTTTCAAGCCTTGCAGCCCTGATAAATTACAGTTCAACCTTTGCTGTGGTTTTCCTTTTGAGTCTCTATCTGCAGTACATAAAGGGTATGGATCCCCAGGCAGCTGGTATTATCTTGGTTGCACAACCTGTTGTCATGGCCATAACTTCCCCAATAGCAGGCCGTCTTTCGGATAGATTTTCTCCAGGTTTGATTGCAACAATTGGAATGGCAATCACAGCTGTAAGCCTTTTCTGTTTCACATTTTTAAGCAGTTCCACAAGTCTTGAGTATATTATCGTGGTTTTACTGGTACTTGGATTTGGTCTGGGTCTTTTCTCATCACCAAACACCAACGCAATAATGGGATCTGTTGAAAAGAAGTTTTATGGAATTGCATCTGCAACAGTTGGT
>JAEZAV010000083.1 GCA_023430285.1 Methanobacteriota archaeon
GATGAGCTCATAGATGACATAATAGAAAATATAACTGACAGGCTTAAATTGAGGGTCATCACCTGGGACAAAGATAAATGTACCAACTGCAGACTCTGCGTTAAGGAATGTCCATCGGGTGCAATTAAATACACCCGTGAAGAAGGTGTTGTAAGAAATCCTGATAAGTGTTTGAGATGCAGTATCTGTTATCAAACTTGTCCATTTGGTGCGATTGGATATTATATCTCAAGGTTCCTCTACAAGCGAGATGAAGCAGATAAGCTTATTCATGTGACAGTTAAAACATCAGATTTACCTGTGAGGAGTTGAGATTATTACAACTACTACTAATAACTCTAAAAAATATTGTAAGCCAATAAGAGATGTTGAAATTGATTACAATATTGACAGCGACAAATGTGAAGCTTGTGAAGATAAACCCTGCTTAATGTCATGTCCAGTAGATGCCATTTGGAAAACTGAAGAGGGTAAGATAGAGATAGATGATAAATGTGTTGGATGTGTACTGTGCAGAGAAGCATGTCCATACAATGCAATTAACATGAAAACCACTCTTTCAGAACCTATAAGAGAAAATATTCCCAATATAAACACTAAACTTTGCAGACAGTGCGGTGCATGTGTAAAGGCCTGTAAAACTGGTTCTATACAGCTTATAAGTTCTGGTAATGAGGAAGCTCACAGTGAAATTAATGAAGATACATGTGTACGCTGCGGATACTGTGCAAGGGTGTGTCCAACAGAAGCCATCAAGTACGGTGAAATCCTTCCAAGATCCGTTGTTGGTGGAAAGGCAATAGTGGTGAACCAAAAGAACTGTATAGGTTGCATGACCTGCACAAAGGTTTGTCCATCTAGAGGAGCAATAAATGTTGGAAAGGTAAGTAAATTACCATTTATCAATCCCTCATACTGTGCCAGATGTGAAGAATGTATGAATGTGTGTCCATCTGCAGCCATCAAATATTCCTCAAGGAAAAGGGCGTACAAAAATTTCAGCAAGATCAAAACCATGGAAATAGTGTCTGAACTTCTTGAAAATGAAGCAGGCAAACTATCCAAGGATGCCATCAGAATTTCAAGCATACTAAATGGAATTGCCAGAAAGATATCTTCAAAGCATAGTGAAAAATCATTTAAGGAAGATGTTACTCCCATCATAACTGAAGAGATCAAGGCAATGACCAACAACGAACTTGAAATTGAAGATATAAATGAAATTATTGGAGTTACCAATCCTAAAAGAAGCATTAAAGTCATTGAAGATAACTGCATAGGCTGCGGTGCCTGTATGTCAGAATGCCCAGTTAAATGTATTGAACTTGAAATGCCATCACCTGTACACATCGATGACAGATGTGTGCACTGTGGTAAATGTATTGAAACATGTCAGTTTGATGCCATAGAACTTGCAGAAGAATATTTCAAGGTGGAAGATGGTAAAATCTTCTTTAAAAGGGATGCACTAACTGGACAAAGGGAAGGAAAAATTGTCACAGATGTAGAAGCGTGCATGGCATGCGGTATCTGTGTTAGGAAATGTCCAACCAATGCACTTAGACTGGAAAAGGATGAAGTACTAGTTGATACTGAAAAATGCATATTATGCGGTGAATGTGATATTATCTGCCCTGTTAATGCTATAAAACTAAAAACTGAATCCAACACAGATTCCACTGAAGCAAATAACTAAAAATTTTATTTTTTTAAAATGGAGGAAAGAAACATGGGGAGAAAATTTTTTGTCTCCGATTGTGAAGGCCCCATATCAATTAATGATAATGCATTTGAACTTGCAGGTCATTTTATAGATGATGGTGAAAAATTTTTTGAAATAATCAGTAAGTACGATGATGTGCTTGCAGATGTTTTAAAGAGGCCGGGATACAATGCAGGAGGAACATTAAAACTTATAGTTCCTTTTTTAAAAGCATTTGAAGCTAACAATGAAAATATAATTAATTTTTCAACCGAAAACGTGCACCTGATAAATGGTGCAGTTGAAACCCTAAACTACATTAAAGATACTATGCCCTCGTTTATAGTGAGTACGAGTTACAACCACTATATTCTGGCCCTTTGTAACGTAACAGGATTTCCATTTGAAAATACTTACTCTACAGAACTCGACATAGACAGTGTTGAAATATCTGATTCAGAGAATAAAACTTTGAAACAGTTCAGATCCAACATAATCAATAATCCTGATTTTGATGTGTTGGAGGATATTTTTTGGAACAAAATTCCAAAACTCAAGTCTGGAAGCTTGATGGATATGGTTCATCCTGTGGGAGGGGAAGGTAAAAAAGATGCTGTTCTGGATATTATTTCTAAAAATGGATTCAATCCTTCAGATCTTTTCTATATAGGGGACAGTATCACAGATGTCCAGCCTTTGAGGTTTGCACGGGAAAACCATGGAATTTCAGTGTCTTTCAACGGCAATGAATACGCAATAAATGAAAGTGAAATAGCGGTGTTATCTGAAAACACAACCATCACATCTATACTGGCTGATATCTTTAACACCCATGGAACATCAACTGTCTTGGAATTTGTAGAACTCTACTCAGAAAATCCAACTAAAAGTCTTGAAGCTGATTATGTGAATGGATATCTTAAAAATACTCTCACCAAATCAAAACTTCCAACTGTTGAAATTGTAAACACTGACAACCAGGAACAACTCATAAAATCCAGTTCCCTCATACGAAGAAAATTAAGGGGAGAATCCATAGGTGGACTAGGATAAAAATAAAATTGCTATCAAAAATTGAGAAAAAATTTAACGGAGATAATATGAAAACCCATGAAAACCTAGAATCTAAGGTTGTTAACACCTACTGTGAAGCATTTAAGGGTATATGCTCTAGAGTTATTGTAACAGCTGACGATGAAGAAACCCTTAAAAGAGCTGCATACGATGCTACATCCACACCTGGAACAGTGATTGGAAGGGTTGAGGGAGGTATAGAATCTTGGTTAAATGAAGATCAAACACCTGATAATCGTAAGGGTGCCATCCTTCAGTTCTGGTA
>JAEZAV010000134.1 GCA_023430285.1 Methanobacteriota archaeon
AGTAAGTTCAGTCCCTTGGAAATTGCAAACTGGGTCATGAGATCGCTTGGTACCACAATAATGTTACCTTTGGAATACTGGCTAACTATGGTACTAAACAGTGCCGGAGCCTTACTAGGATCTTTAGCTGCTGCCATAACAGGTTTCATCAAGGTTTCTGTGGCATTACCTCTGCTCATGTTGCTACTAAATTCACTTTCGTTTCTTATGTACGCAACAGCAGCATTGGTTCCATTACCGTTGTAACCAGGTATGTTTATTGGACCTATGGAATTTAAAACTGCATCCACAGCATCAGGAGTCACGATCACAACTGCGTCAGTTGTCATGTTGGTGTTGTACTTTACAATTTCCTGAGCAAGCACTGTGTCATGGGTGATGTTAGCATCCCAAAGTACATCGTGGAACCTTAAATTACCGCTACCAGCATTAGCTGCAGCTGGTTCCTGTGCAGTTGGGTGTGTCATTCCACCAGGATAAATTGGTGTTAAATTCTTAATATCTCCATCTGTAACATGTATCACAAATGCCATGTCAACCCCACCTACTCCAGGCCTTTTTTCTGAAGGATCAGCAGTTAATAACAGAATATTATGGTCTCCCTTCATCACGTTGGTGGATGAAGGTTGTTCATATTGATAAATCACGAAGGCCGCTACTGAAGCCAGTAAAATCAATATGATTACTATCAAAATTTTTATTATTTTCCTCATTTTTCCACCTTAAAACCTAAACAATCCAAATCATTTAAGTATGTTAAAAAAATCAAATTGTGTTTATATTTATACTATTAAATTTAATTAAGTTATCTAATCTAGCTTATTTAAATATTGATAATTCAGTTATTTATAACTTGATTAAAACATTTTCATGAATTATTTATTCTAACAATTCCATTTGCTCTTAAAATAAAAATTTAAGAAAAATAATTTTTAATTATTCACAAAGGAATATTAATTTATAATCATTTCAGGGCTATTAAATTTGCGATATCAATCAAAAACACTGAAAAAAAATGAAGTGCATGGAAAATTTCAAAGACAATCTGAAAATGTGAAAGAAATTTATTTTGTGATCATGGTTCCTATTCCCTTGGTGGTGAATATTTCCAGGAGCACAGAATGTTTAATTCTTCCATCAATTATATGGGCGGATTTAACTCCATGTTCAACTGCGTTGACACAGGTTAATACTTTGGGAATCATACCATCCTTTACAATTCCATTATCTATTAAATCCTTTATTTCATCGACTTTAACTTTTTTAATAAGGGTTTCAGGGTCATTAGGATCCTCTAATATTCCTGGCACATCTGTGAGGATTATTAACTTTTCAGCTTCCATCTTAGCTGCAATATCGCCAGCTACCGTGTCTGCGTTAAGATTTAGAGTGTTACCTGCTTCATCAACACCTATGGGTGAAACAATTGGGATGTAATTATTTTCAGTGAGCATCTCCATTATTTCAGTATTTACAGATTCAATTTCCCCGACCAAACCTAGATCAACTGTTATCTCTTCACCAGTAGAATTATCAACCATAACATGGGGTGCTTTTTTATTGGCTTTAATGAGCTGATTATCTTTTCCAGATATTCCTACACCCTTTCCACCATGTAAACATACCTTTGAAACAATGTCTGTGTTGATCTTTCCAACCAGAACCATTTTCACTATGTCCATTGTTTCTTGGTCTGTAATTCTCAGACCGCCGATGAACTTTGGTTCTTTACCTAGTTTGTTCATGGATCTAGATATTTCAGGCCCTCCTCCATGCACAACCATGGGTTCCATACCAACGTACTTCAAAAGTACTGTGTCACGAGCAGTGGAGCTCATGGCATCAGAATCTATCATTGCATGTCCACCGTACTTGATCATCACCTTTTTATGGTGAAATTTTTTTATGTATGGTAACGCTTCGATAAGAATGTTAACTGTTTCCATATTCACGATTCTCCAAAATAATCTTCATGAAATTAAATTATAATTTTATACAGATACTATTTTCATGTAGTGTACTCAGCATTTATACTCACATAATCATAGCTTAGATCACATCCGTAGGCTGTTGCCTCTCCATTACCCAGCCCTAGGTCAATGATTATGCGAATGTTCTTTTCTTCCATAATATTTTCAGCTTCTTCAAGTTGGGAAGTACCTTCAAATGCCGCAACAATTCCATGATCCACAACATCTACCCTTTTATTATCGGATTCAAGACTAACACTGACAACTTTAGGATCTATATCTGCTCCTGAATATCCAACTGCTGCAACGATTCTACCCCAATTTGGATCTGCACCAAAAAGAGCAGTTTTCACAAGAGGGGATGATACAACAGCTTTTGCAGCTAATCTGGCTTCTTTGGTGTTTACTGCACCTTTCACTTCCACTTCCATGAATTTTGTTGCACCCTCACCATCCTTGGCCATCATACTTGCAAGCTGACAACACAGATATTCCAGGGCTTCCTCAAAGTTTTCATCGATGGACTCTCCTGATTCACCGTTTGCCATTAGTATCACTGTATCGTTGGTGCTTTCATCTCCATCAACAACAACCATGTTAAAACTGGCATCTACAGCCTTTTTTAAAGCCTTATTAAGTTCTGATGATGATGCTTTAACATCTGTTGTTATGAAACATAACATGGTGCCCATGTTTGGAGCAATCATGCCTGAACCTTTGGTTATTCCACCAATTCGGATGGATTTACCATTTTTTAAAGTTGTTTCAACAGCAAATTCCTTTGAATAAGTGTCAGTTGTCATAATAGCTTCAGCTGCATTTTTAGAAGCTTCGCTAGAATTTTCAAGTCTTAAAACAGCTTTTTTAATCAAGCTACCTATTATATCTATGGGCATCAATCTACCGATAACTCCGGTAGATGCAACTGCAATATCTTCCGAGTTAAAATCAAGCTCCTTTGCAACTACTGAAGCCATTGCTTTCCCATCTTTTATTCCCTGATCCCCAGTGAAACAATTTGCATTTCCACTGTTTGCAACCACCGCAGACAACTTACCATTTTCAACTGCATTTTTGGTTAAAATTACAGGAGCCGCAACTATTTTATTTGAAGTAAAAACAGCAGTAGAATCACTATCTTTACACACAATCACAGCCACTCCATAATCATCATCACAGGCTCCAGCTGCAAGCACGCCCTTAACGGCACATACTCCTCCATCTACAATTTTCATAATCCTAATCTCCATATTACAATACTATTAAAAAATTCATCCAATTCATGCCAATCTATCAATTAAAACCCTTTATTTTTTTTACCAGTAACTTCAATTGTTAGATGAGTTACCGCTTTGATTGTTGTTTGAGGGTTTATTTGAATTGTTTCCAGAACTAGGATTACTAGGTGTCACTGTATTTGTCTGGCTTGACTGACCAGATTGGACAGTGGTCTGATTAGTAGTTTTCACGGTAGGATTAGTTGTTTGGGAAGCTGGAATGCTTGGAAACTGACTTTGTTGTGTAAGGTTTAGTATTTCATTGGTATTAATGGGACTGGCACCCATAAAGAATCCTGTTCCAGTTGCAAATCCAAATGCAACTATTGAAACAATCATTCCAACAAATATCTTTCCTTTAGCTTCTTGTTTCATTTAAACACCTTAAATTAATCATTATTTGTGAATCTTAAAAAATATAAATTTTATCCATGTTTATGCTGTTAATGCATAAACCAATGCCAATCCAATGGCTATTAAACCAAAAACAGGCTGACCTATGTTCCATCCCACCAATGTAGCTACAAATACAAAGATGAATATGATGGCTATTCTGCCCTGTTTATTGAGCATGAAGTCAAGCACAGTTCTGGTGAATTCCGATGGAATGTAGTAAGAATAAATACCATCAGCAAGATCGAACACCATGACTGGATTGTTGTTCCAAATCTTTATGTTATCGGCCATTTGAGCCCTTTCTCCCGCTTCTCTACGGCTCTTTCCAATACCTACTCTGAGCCTCACACCGTTATTTAGTGCGTGCCATGCACTGTCCATTCCTGCTCTTAAAGCAGCATCCTTGGTTGGTAGGTTGGCTATTAGATCATCTCCACCAACACGATAACCTTCGATCTTACCCTTACATTCTTTTTCAATGAATGATGAAATTTCATTCATTATCTCAACCAGTTTGTCCCTACCATTCTCATCAATGAACTTGGTTGAATCTATTGCATCAATGAAAACGTAGTTATCGTAAACAGCTGGTGAACCTTCAAGATTGCCGAACTTGGATGAGAATACAATTGCAAACTCACCTCCCAGTTTTGTAAAGCCCACGCCAGAGGTTTCACCTATCTGCTTGTTCAAGTTTATGGATCTTTCAATGGCTGCGGCTCCAGTCATTCCAACTGCAACTCTTACATCGATATCCTTATCCAAACCCTTAGCAATGAGTTCTATACCAACCCTTATTGCATCGTTTTTTGAAAGCATCTTGGATACTATTTCAGTCGCACTTCGCTCTACAATAGTTCCTCTGGCACGCTGTATGTACCTAACAAACTCTTCAATCAGGGGCTTGTTTTTCTGAAAAATTTCGATGTATAGGTACCTGTCACTACCCATGATGATGTTACTGAGTAGTGCGTACTCATTCACGTTGTTCTCTGCAGGGTGGAGTTCAATGAATTTCCTGTTATCAGGAATGTTACCAGTACCAACTTCGCTCAGCACATTGTTAAAAATATTTTCCGTGGTTATATGTGCTGTTTCAATTTCTAAAAGCATGGTTCTGGTGTAGTTTACCATCTGAACATATTCTCGTTCCATATCGTTGGTGGGATAATATTTTGTTCCAATGCTTATAACCCTGTGTTTAATAAGAAATCCAAAGATGGTTCGTGAGATGTAATCCATAACCATTTACTTTTCTCCTCCCTTTTCCAATGTTATGTCAAAGTGTCCTGGTTTTTCCATCAGCATGCTGGGTTTAACTGAAACAATTGGGAATTTCCATGTTCCAAGTCTTGCTGCAACAGTGCTTGCGATGTTCCTTGAATTTTTCTTTACAAAGGAGTAATCATGGTCGTTTATGGTTATGTTCACATTGTAGGGAGATTCTTCTAGTATCTCATCAGAATATATGATATTTAATTCAAATGTTCCTGGTTTGGTAAACAGATCGTTACGAATGGCAACCAGGGGTGCATGATCGAGTTTAAGTCTGTCTCCCACTGTGACTGCTATATTACCGGCGTTTCTAACTGTGTCCTTGTAATCTTTAGGACTTACAAGCACAAAAATAATGAAATCACTGGTTTTTTCAGCATCTTCAACCATTCCCATGACCTTATCAAATAAAGGAATTTTCATGAAGATATCTTCGATCTTTGAATCGAAGGTGTTTTCAGTGGTTTTTGTTATTCTATCAATTGCTTCTTTAGCAACTGCAATACCACTCAATTTTTTGTTCTTTTTTAGCTTATATGACTCCAGACCCTTTTTTTCGAAGTCGTTTAGCATCTGTGTGCTTATTTTTTGGAGTATATTTTTAACCTTCTTAGGTTTAGAAGAGCTACCTATGGAAATGGCATCTCCAACAAAGGTGAATGGAATTCTTCTGTTGTTGATATCATGAAACTCATCATTGAATTCCCTGAAGTTGTCATTTGAAAGAATTTTACAATCTTCCTCATAGGCAAGTTTAAGAATGAAATGATCTGCAGTGGTTCCAGAGGGAACCTGCTGTACCTTACCCTCATCAAGCATTGCATTAAACTTTTCTTTTTCATCAATTTCGTGCCTTAGGGATGCATCTGCTATTGGAAATGGTTCGTATCCTAATTTTTCCAGAGCTTCCACAGATTTTAGAAGGTTTTCTAAACGAGGTTTGTTACCTTCTTTCTCCTTTCCAAAATGTGCTACATTTGATGCATCTACAATAACTTTCAATTAATCACCTAAACAAGTGTTTTCATATTTAGCTAGACATTTTTTGGTTCCATCTGCTCGGTTAAGAATTATTTCTATGAATTCATCTTCAATATCGATTGTGTTGTATGATGAAAGTGCCTTTCCCCTTAATCTCAATGATGAAACTGTACCTGCTGTGATGAATGTTGTATCTTCCATCATCCAAACATGCGGCATATGTTTATGCCCTGAGAGAACAAGATCAGCATTCCCTTTCATGAGTGATTGTAGTATATCACCAGCATCACTTAAAACATTCCTTTCCCTCCCAGTTTTGGGTACCGGTATTATGTGATGGTGGAGTGCTATTATCTTGTACAAATTTTCTTCATCAGCAATTTTAAGTTCATTTTCCATCCATGACTGCTGAGATCTTCCAATTCTACCATAATCAAGGTCCGGTTCACTGCTATCCAGTCCTATAACCTTCAATCCATGTTTTTTATCTTCAAGTGTTCCGTACCTATTTTTGATGAGTTCCTCAAAACACTCATCACCAACGTGTCTTGCATCATGGTTTCCAGGAACTACTAATATTGGAGATTTAATTCTGTCTAAAAATGGTACAACCCTCTCATATTCAAGGTAGTACCCATTTTCAGTAATATCTCCTGTAACAATAGTTACATCGGGATCAACACTGTTAATTTCATCTATTGCTTTATCAAGCAGATTATCCTGGAAATTAAGTGAACCAACGTGTAAATCTGATATCTGTGCAATAAAAGGCATTAACTTAACCTCAAAATGGCTTCTGCCAAGTCCCCCTTGGTTTCTTTTAGAGTTTCGAGAGCTTTTTCTTTACTCACTCCTGTCTGGGTACTCACAAGATCTACATCATCATCTGGGATGACTAATTCTGTTTCAATTTTGTTTTCAACAATTTTACCTGATACTTGGTAGGTCTGCTGCCCCATAAAATCCATTAAATTCACTTTTGGACTAGTAATAACGATCTCTTTAGTTTTAAATTTAATGACAACCTCTGTAACACCCTTGATGTCTTTGTTGTCCATTCCCATCTGTTTCATTGCTCTTTGCATTTGTTTTAACTGTTTTGGGTTCATTCCTGCTCCGGGTAACATTAAATTCCTCCTTTTCTTGTCTTAACAGCTTGACCTGTGTTGAAATCAATAATTTCATGACCGCATAAAATTGACTTACCAAAGGCAATCAATTCATCCTCTTCATTAACGATCAATACTTCTTCATTAGATCTTATATTTATATCACAATCTATAACGAATTTAGCAAATATACTTTTTCCTTCTCTTGCAAATGGTTCTGCATCTGAATTCACAACAACCCTGTTTTTTGGATATTCTACATGTGAATGGAGTCTTCTTGCACCCTCTCTATCAAGCACAAATACACTGTCTGAAGCTCTCAAAGTAGCGATCAAAGTTTCGCCTTCATACACGTGTCGGATCTTTCCTGTTTTTCTACTTTTCACGATCTTAACATCATTTTTAAAGAGTGCAGCCCCTGCACCTTCACCAAACTGGTAGTCTGCTATGCTTTTTATTTTGGTTTTGTCATCAACAAAGATCCTTCCAATATCTCCTTCAAACTCTTCCAAGCTGTAAATCTTTCCAGGGTGCTCAGATCCATCTGGAAGTGGTTCGAGGGTTATGGTGTACATATCAAACCTGTCAAGCACTTTGGCACTTATAACTGCGTTGTCAAACTGGTTTATGTAGGCTTCAAGTTGAATTCTAACGAAATCCTTGGCATCGGTATCCATGTTCATAGGTGATTCATTTTGTGCCAATGGATAAACTTCATCAACTTCCATGGGGATCAATGCAAATGGTACATCAGCAAAACAAACCTGACAATCATTCATAAGATCTTCTGGATCAATGATTGCATTTCCATTTACATTTTTTATGTACAGTTTACCAAGATCTTCCTTGATATGTTTGGAATATGGTTTTCTGCCTCTGGGAAGAACTAGCAAGTTTTTTTTCTTGGGAATTCTGCTTATCTTTTCTAGGTGTCTTTTTATTTCGGGTCTTCCAAGGGATTCTGGTCCTGAGTAGAAAAATGCAGATTTTTTTGTTGCTGGATCGTACTTTTCAAGTTCTGCAGTATAATTCTTGAGGTTTCTAAGACCATCTAAAAGGTAGGGGTGGGCATGGCACCGTAGTTCAACCAGTTCCATGAGATTCCCATCATTGATTGCTTGTTTAATTGTTCTAATTTCAGCAAGGCTTACTGTGAGGTTATGTTCTGCTATGAGCAACATTCTCTCTTCCTTGTCCATTGATCTTAAATCATCAGGGGTGTAGCTTGTGCAAACCCTGCAGGAACATGGCATTTCAACAAGATTTTGGAGTTTGTAAGTTCCAGTAGGCATCATGAATCTGTTGTCTTGAGCATACAATATGTAAGCCGCAGAATCAAAAAGATCACAACCCATTGCAACTGCCAATGCAAATACCATTGGATGTCCTGCACCCATGAGATGCCTTGGTTTTGAATCTGGGAGATTTTTTACAGATGCCATTACCACATCAACAAGATCTGAATACTTGTAAGATTCCATTAATGGAACAACAGCACCAATTGGGTAACATTCGAAATCCATTGCACCAATGGTCTCTGCACATGTTGAACGCAGATCAGCGAAGGTTGAACCCTGCACAACAGAGTTAAGCATAAGATCTCCACGCACTTCAATGGCTTCTTTAGCCCTTTCAATTGTTATTTCAAGTTCCTTCTCAGCCCTTTCCCTCTTAACATAGGGCGGTGTTGGTATGTCCAGTGAGGTTCCAATATCTGTACCAATCAACTCCTGAAACTCTATTATTTCCTTGTTTGTTACTTCAACATCACCATATTCTGACAGTTGGAATGAACCTGAATCTGTTACTATGGGGCCTGGAAAATCAATGAGTTCATGAACACCTTCTTCAAGAGCTTTTGCCCTCAGATCTTCGTTTTTATACATGATGTAAGCATTGGTTATGACAACTTCGGCACCAAACTTCTTTACATCTAATGTTTGTTTACCTGGATGTATTACTGGCATCAATGCAGGTGTCTTAATAATTCCATGGGGAGTTTTAATAATTCCAGTTCTTCCCATAACATCTTTATTTTTTATTTCAAAGTTCAATATACCCTCACCTTTTATTATCGTTATTATTAATGGCGGATTGTTAGTTAATCCTTATTTTGTTGTATTTTAAATACAAAAAATTTTCCATAAAATCGTTGAAAAATGTTTGTTGTATTAGCAATGTATCATGAAATTTAGTGCATGGTTTAACTATATATTTTATAGTATATTTTTTTTTAATTCAAATTTTTTCAGAAGATAAGTGGTTAGCAGCCAAAATATTTAATCTTTTCTCCATTTCAATGATTCTATCCCTGGAATTATCAATTGGTTTACAGGAATTACCACAAACACAGTCCTGATATTGTGGACAGATAAGGTACATGGATTCTTGGGAATTTAAATTATCAATCCCAATGGTTTTAAGACCATTAATAACTCTTCTTTTTAACCGACTTTCTTTCATTTCTTTTCCAAGGAATGCTGGACATCTGACAGTTGATGGGAATTTCAGTTTTCCCCTCACACTTTCTCGCTCATCCTCTCTCCTCTCAAGAATTTCCAAACTAGAATCTCCCATGGTTAAATCTCTTAGGGGTACACCAGCATCACTGAGTGCAACCACCCTCTCATCATCCATTGAAATTGATTTTTCAATGAGTTCAAGCGATGATGATGCTATGGTGCCCCCACTCCTACCAAATTCAGGACCTTCCCCAATGTGAAAACCAGCTTTTACAAGGGAATATCTCATTGTATGCGATTTAGAGAAGCTTGCTATCATTCCATCAGGCTTTAATAATGGTTTTAGTCCCGATAAAAATTCCAGTGAGTAAAGTTCTGGTGATTCAAATGGTGAAAATGCTAAGAGAAAAATTGCATCAAACTGATGGGCATGATCTTTAACAAAATTTTTTGAGGTTCCATTTCCATTGGGATCATTCTTCACGAGGTTCCTTGCATCAGTTATGTTGATGTTGATGTTGATGTTTTCAGGAATTTTGGTGTTAACAAGTCTGTTAGTCAAAAATCCCTCAGAGTAGAGCTGGTCTTCAATGGCTCTTTTTATTATCATATGGGATTTAATGGGACTTGGTAAAATTAGTCCGGTTGCAAGGGTCAATGCTGATATTTCAACCATTTCAATGTTTAACACTGGTAAACTACCATCTTCTTGTGGTTGGTTTAACTGTTCGATACAGGTGGCTGCCGTGTATCCAACACCACTGCACACATCTAATATCTTCATCTCCCTTTTCCCATTTAGATGGGATGGTTTCACATATTTTTCGATGGATTCGTTGATACCTCCATGGTAGGTGTGCATGGTTTCCTCAGAATC
The DNA here is from genome assembly GCA_023430285.1 of Methanobacteriota archaeon. Taxonomy (GTDB): domain Archaea; phylum Methanobacteriota; class Methanobacteria; order Methanobacteriales; family Methanobacteriaceae; genus Methanobacterium_B. Next base: position 10,348 of record JAEZAV010000134.1, read on the forward strand.
TTGACACTTGATGGTGTAGGATCCTTCGTTGGTTTCAACAAGAAATGACTCAAGTTGATTCATAGCTTCTGCTCTGGCATCTAAATTTCCGTTGTTTTCACTGATAAAACAGTTTTCAACGATTTCAAGAACATTTGATTGTATTACTTTGGGTTCGTATGGTTCGTTAGTTGTCATTTCATTACACTTTCTGAAAAATTTTGTCCATTTCGAAAAAAGTTAATTGATACCATCCCTATTTTGTAAATTAAATATTATGCAGATTTAGAACTTGAAAATAAGTTTATCTTACCTTTATTTTGGTGAACCTTATTAATCTCGTTTGAATAGGGATTCCTTGATATTCATTGTTCATGGTTGGCTTTAAATTAATTGGTTTGTAACAATTAAATTCAAAAGTATCCAGTCCATATTTATGGATACAATATATTAGGATGATGACTCAAATTTTAAATTTACTAATTATTTAAATTTAAAACTTAAATTATAAAAGTTGAAAATATTCAAATTGGAGGTATTAAATTTGGTCAAGATAATTGGAATAGTGGGCAGCCCTAGAACAGATGGAAACACAGCATTTCTAGTAGAAACAGCATTAAAATCAGCTGAAGAAGTTGGTGCAGAAACTGAAATAATAAATTTAGGATCTGCTAGTTTAGAGCCATGTGTAGCATGTGATATATGCAAAGCCACAGGTGAATGTGCTATCTACGATGACATGGGGGAAATTATTGAAAAAATTATGGAAGCAGATGGGATGATAATTGGCAGTCCTGTTTACTTCGGGAGTGTCACATCCCAACTAAAAATGTTCATAGACAGATCAAGACCTTTAAGAGGATCTTTCCGACTCAGAAACAAAGTAGGAGGAGCTTTAGCAGTTGGAGCTTCAAGAAACGGTGGTCAGGAAAGCACCATAGCAACTATACATGATTTTCTGTTAATACACGACGCAGTAATAGTGGGGGATGGTGCACCAATGGCTCATTATGGTGGAACCGGAGTTGGTGGACCTAAAGGCAGTACAGAGCAGGATGATGTTGGCATAGCAACATCACAAAATCTTGGTAAAAGAGTAGCTGAACTTGCGACATTGATAAATTAAATCCATTATAATTTCCTTTTTTTAATCAAAATAATAGTTATCCCTAAATAAATTCTTACTAAAGAATTATATGTTAAAAAAAACATCTTAATTCAAATAACAATCGTTGATAAAAAAAATAAGATTTACCTTTGGATCAACCATTTATATTTCAGTTTAGAGAGGATTCAATGAGAACATTTGTGGTAGTGCCAGCCTACAACGAAGAAAAAACCATTGAAAAGGTTTTACATGATCTTTCAACCATGGGTTTTGAATTTGTTGTGGTGGATGATGGTTCAATGGATGGAACCAACAACATAGTGAAGAAATTTATTGAAGAAAATAATCATGGATTCATTTGTAGACATCTTCTAAACAGAGGATTGGGTGCTGCAATTAAAACAGGTATAGAAGCGTCTCTAGAAGAGAATGCGGATATTATTGTAACATTCGATGCTGATGGACAGCATGATCCCAACGATATCTACACAGTAATAAATCCAATTATCCATCAAGAGGCAGATGTCTGTATCGGAACCAGAGATTTTAATGACATGCCTAGAAGTAAAAAATATGGAAATTCTGTGATGAACCTTATCACAATGATATTCTACGGTATAAAAGTTGGGGACTCCCAATCAGGATTAAGGGCATTTAACAAGAAGGCTGCAAAAGCCATTATCATAAATGCCAGGGATTATGGAGTTTCCTCTGAAATCATAGGCGAAATTAAAAGACAAAACCTGGAGCTTAAGGAAGTACCAATGAAAACTATTTACACAGACTACACAATGAAGAAGGGTACCAACC
>JAEZAV010000156.1 GCA_023430285.1 Methanobacteriota archaeon
AACCATCCACTCTGGTTTTGCAACTTCATAGTTGATACCGATGTAGATGTAATCATCTTGAGGAATTGCTTCCAACCTTTCCCTTACCTCACTTGCTGTGAGTTTGTAGTTACCTTCTACAATTGAAACAGGTTTGTCAATTTTAACATCTTCCTGTTCTTCACCACAGCTTGGGCACTTGTCCCTTCTGGCAACGGCATAAATTTCCTTGATAATTCCTGTAATACTCTCCTCATTTTTGATTAGAGTCTCTATTTTTTCCTTGTAATCCACCTTTTCAGATTCTGTTAAAAGAACCTGTCCACAATCTTTACATGTTGACCTGAGTATTTTGTGGATGGTATCTGCAAATCCCACATGGATAACTGGTCTTGCTAGATTGATGTGTCCAAAGTGTCCCTGACAATCTCCACCCTTCGATCCACATGACCTGCATCTTAGACCAGGGTCAATAACACCTAGCCTTGGATCCATAAGTCCTGCTTCTATAGGATAGCCGTCCTCATCGTAGGTGTCCGGTGTTACTATTTTGGTAACGGACATTTTCCTAATGTTCTCGGGAGACATCAAACCAAAGTCGATTTGGGAAATCTTTTTTAAAATTCCTTTCAAGCTCATTCTCTCCTTAAAATATTATTTGCTTCACGTAGCTGAACAGCCTCAAATCAGCTTTTTATTCACCCTATGCTTTGTCCTCAAGAACCAATTTAGGGAATATGCACAGGCTCTTTAGTTCGTCGAGTAAAAGTTTGAATGCGTATGAAATCTCAACTGGGAAAGTTTCTGATTCTCCACAGATAGCACAGTATTTTTTATCTCGTATCCTGTCGTATATGGCTATCATACCACAATCTTGGCATACAAGGGCTTCATACTTATCAGATTCATCCAATAGCCTTTCCTTTAAAGCTAATGCTGCACCGTGTGCAATGAGACAATCCCTTTCCATCTCACCAAATCTTAATCCACCTTCTCTTGCCCTACCTTCTGTAGGTTGCCTTGTTAAAACCTGTACAGGACCTCTGGATCTTGCATAAACTTTGTCTGCTGTCATGTGGTGCAGTTTCTGGTAGAAAGCTACTCCAACAAATATTTCAGCTTCAATTCTTTCTCCAGTTATTCCATTGTAGAGAGATTCACGACCAGCAGTTTCGAAACCATTCTGTTTGAGTAGTTCCATAATTTCTGCTTCCTGTTTACCTCCAAATGGAGTACCGTCCATCCGTTTACCTTCCATGGTTCCGGCTTTACCTGCAAGCATCTCTATAACTTGACCCACAGACATCCTTGAAGGAATTGCGTGTGGATTTATTATGAGATCTGGTACGACTCCAACCTCTGTAAATGGCATGTTTTCCTGGGAAACTATGAGTCCAACAACTCCCTTCTGACCGTGCCTTGATGCGAATTTATCACCAAACTCAGGTTGTCTCTGATCCCTGACCCTTATCTTGGCCAGTTTACTGCCTTCAACGGTTTCAGTCAAAAGAACTGCATCAACAACACCGTGTTCACCGTGTCTCACTGTTACAGATGTTTCTCTTCTTCTCTCTGCAACTGTTCCGAATTCATCTATTTCTTCAAGGAATCTTGGAGGTGATGTTTTACCTATTAGAACATCTCCAGATTTGACCTCAACTTCAGGGTTGACTATTCCATCTTCATCCAGGTGTCTGTAAACTTCCTCTGATCTGTAGCCCCTAACAATATTTTCTGGAACTTCGAACTTGTCTTCCTGTCCACCAGGGTAACGTCTTTCTGAAGCTTCGTAGGACCTGAAAAATGAGGATCTTGCAAGGCCCCTTTCAATGGATGCTTTGTTTAAAATTAGTGCATCTTCCATGTTGTACCCTTCGTACGACATAACTGCTACAACGAAGTTCTGTCCTGAAGGACGTTTATCGTACTTGGTTGCATCCATACTTTTGGTTTTCACCAGTGGTACTTGTGGATGATGTAATAAATGAGCACGTGTATCTGTTCTCATGTTGTAGTTTGATACGTAAAGACCAAGTGCTTGTTTGGTCATTCCTGCTTCCATGGTGTTCCTTGGAGAGGAATTGTGGTTTGCAAATGGAATGATACCTGCACAGATTCCCAACATTGTGGAGGGATCTATCTCCAGATGGCTATGATTCTCAGTTATGTCTTCTGGAAACATGGCAATGTAGGAGTTTTCTTCTTCCTCTGCATCCATGTATTCAATTATTCCCTGGTTGATAAGACCTTCCCAATCTAGTTCACCATCTTCAATCAATTGTATGGTTTCTTCTGTGAGTTTGGACTCTCCGTTTTCAACTACTATGAGTGGTCTTCTGGTTCGACCTGGATCAGTGAATAAGAAAATTTCATCTGTTTCTTCATAGTAGGTTATGTTCATTTCGGGAGATACTTCACCAGTTCTTCGTTTTTCCCTCATGGATCTAACAAAGTCTTCTGGATCATCACTTGTCCCGATGATTTTGCCGTTAATATATATCTTGGATTTTTTCACGAGTTTGCCCCCATAAGGATTTTAGAGTTTGATACCCACTTTGAGTGTGAAACAAAACCCTATAAGAATTATCCTTTGGATATTTGGTTTTATAAAGTTTGTACAGGCTTTATAACTCCCATTTTTTTGATTACTTCTTCAAGTTCCTCTGGATCTGAACCTTCGGATATTTTTGATAAAATTGCAAGGTTCTTAACCAGTCCACAGTTTGGACCCTCTGGTGTTTCGTTTGGGCATATCTTACCGAACTGTGTTGGGTGCAAATCACGAGCTTCAAAGTGAGGCTGACTTCTGCTTAATGGGGATACAACCCTTTTCAGGTGTGATAATGTTCCCATGTAACTTGTTCTGTCCAATAGCTGGCTTACACCTGCACGCCCACCAACCCAATTTCCAGTGGCTATGGCATGTTTAATGTTCTCTGTCAGAACATCAGAACGAACAGCTTGTTTTACAGATGGTTCTTTACCTCTGGCCAAGCTTCTCTCTAGCTGATAGGTCATGTCCCTTGTTAAACTGGTGAAAGCTACTCTGAAAAGGTCCTCCATTAGATCGCCTGAAACCCTCAGCCTCTTGTTGGCGTAGTGGTCCTTATCATGAGGTTCTCTTGTTTCGAAAATTACTTGAAGGAGCATTTCAGTCATTTCAGCCAGATAAGTTGCTTTTTCAGCTCTTTGTTCTGGTTCAACACCGATATGTGGCAGTAGATATTTATCTATAACATCTTCAGCCCTTTTAATTCTGTACTCCTCTGTCATACCCTTAGCAACCCTGTTTCCGATGTACTTGATTGCATCGTACTGGGTCATTATTTCAGAGGTCTGTATATCATCAATGAGAAGGAACTGTATGTCGTTTTCATCTGATACGCTGGTGATGAGATCTTGATCAGTTTCGAATCCAAGGGCCCTTAAAAGTACTACCAATGGTATTTCTCCAGGCACATATGGGAAAGATATTCTTAAAAATACGCCCTTTTTACGAGGTTTTCTGTATTCTAGGGTGATACGGGCTCTAAATCCACTTTTTATCGAAGTGACAATGGCTCTTGCACGCCTATCTTCTAATTCACCAATCCTTTCGAGGATGATCTTGTTGGGTGCGATCTCTTCCATGGTAACAATGGCCCTTTCTGAACCATTCACTATGAAGTAACCTCCAGGATCCTGGGGATCTTCTCCAACATCATCTATTTCCTCTTCACTCAAACCATTGAGATGACAAATATTTGATTTCAACATCACTGGTAGTTCACCGATGTAAACATTCTCCATTTCCTGTTCTTCATCACCCTTTTTGGTCAATGCCATTTCAAGATACATGTGTGCAGAGTAGGTCAAGTTTCTTAGTCTTGCTTCAGTAGGGAAAATTTTACTGTTTGATCCGTCAGCCTCTTTGATGAAAGGCTTTTTGATCTCTACATTCCCTGTCTTAATAGTGTATTCACCTTGTTCAAGAACAATTGGCTCTGTTATATCGATTATATCTTGTATTCTATGATTGACAAAGTCGTTGTAGGATTTGATGTGGTGGTCTACCAAGTTGTATTCATCAAAAAATGCATCAACCAGTTTCCATGCATTTTTTACCATTAAATTCCTCCAAAAAACAATTCGATTTAAATTCCTCCAAAAAACAATTTACAGTTTCTTTAACTCCAATACCAACTATTCCAGTACCAATCGATACGTAACGAATTTTCCAGCAGTATGGCTCTTTCTAGTTATCTGTAGAATATCTCCAGGCTTAGCTTCAATAGCTTTGGCAACGGGATCGTCTGCCTTTATCTTTGGTAGCTGTTCAGGATGAACCTTCAAGTTTTTCACTACTTTCTTAGCTTCTGTATCTGACAAAATAGTATGATCTGGAACCAATTTGTGTTTTAAAATATCTTTTTTCACAATTTATCCTCCAGTTAAAAATCAAGAACGGGCCCGACGGGAATTGAACCCGCGACCACTCGGTTAAAAGCCGAGCGCTCTTCCAGGCTGAGCTACGGGCCCTAAACGCCCTGGCCGGGATTTGAACCCGAGTCGCAGGCTCGACAGGCCTGCATGATAGCCCCTACACCACCAGGGCAGCTCAATAGAATGAGAGTATAAGAAATTATACCTACACCACTATATATAGTTATCGCTAAACAAACTTAAGTTTGCTAGTATATAAACTTATGTATGTTACTTCCCCATCAATGGGAATATTTCAAGGGATAAGTTATTAAGTAACAAAATCCCGCCTGCCGGACTTGAACCAGCAACCCTCGGATCTACAGTCCGATGCTCTGCCAAATTGAGCTAAGGCGGGATAATGGATGGGACCACCCGGATTTGAACCGGAGTCTCAGGCTCCCAAAGCCCAAAGGATCGACCAAGCTACCCTATGGTCCCAATTGAAAGAATATTAAGCCTTAATTTAACTGGCTTAGAGCCCCGGGAGGGAATTGAACCCCCGACCACGAGATTACAAGTCTCGCGCTCCACCAGACTGAGCTACCGAGGCATTTTTAGGTATATGGAATATTAACTTAAATAGTTTTGGGTTATGTCCCAATTATTTATAAAGTTACCCTTAGTTTTATTTAACACCTTGATTTCATTTCAGAATTCAGGATACAAAGTTTGGTACCGTAATGAGTACACCATTCCCTATAGTACTGTTCCCCTTTATAACCCTTTGGATTTTATGGAATATTTTGTTGAGAAAATGGACAAAATTTTCCCATAACCCAAAATTTCATTCAACTTTTTTTAGCAGCATGATCCCTCAACACCGTGACAACAGGAAGATCCTCGCCTGCCAGCAGATTTATTGAAGCTCCACCCCCGCTACTTATATGACTGATCCCCTTGGACAATCCCATCTGGTTAGCTGCAGCTGCAAGATGTCCACCTCCAATGATGGAAAATCCTGGTGAAGATGCTATGGCATTTAAAATATCGTCTGTGCCTATGTTGAAATCTTCCTTTTCAAAAACTCCTGCAGGTCCATTTGCAAACAGTGTGTTTGCCTTCCTAATGTAACCTGCATATTCCTTTATAGTTTCTGTACCTATGTCAAATATTGGTTGATTTGGAAGGTCTTCCACCGAAAATTCAACTCTCTTATCTCCCATGCAAACAGCCAAATCCTTTGGGAGGATAATTTGGTCACCGAAGTTTTTAAGAAGCTTTTTCGATTTTCTTACAAAATCACAGTACCCCTTTTTCTCAATAAATTCCTTGTTGTACTTCCGAATATTGACTCCAGATCCCCACAGGAATATGTTGGCAACCAAACCAGTTGTAAGGATGTAATCTGCACTTCCATTCTCGAGCACATTTTCCATTACCATGATGGAATCATCAACTTTAACACCACCAAGTACGTAAACACAAGGTTTTTGAACGTTGTTCATGGCATTGTACAAAGCTTTAAGTTCCCTTTCCATAATACGGCCTGCAGCTGAAGGTAAAGTAAAAGCAAATCCAACCAGAGATGGCTGAGATCTGTGGGCAGCTGCAAATGCATCGTTGACAAAGTAATCAGCCATTGGGGCTAAATTTTGAACCATGTGTGTTTCTGATTGAAGTTTAGGATCTCGTTTGAGTATCTCTTCGGAGTAGAACCTGACATTTTCAAGGAGTAAAATATCTCCACGTTTCATTTTTCCAATGGCATCCCTTGCATGACTCCCAAAAATATCATCCACGTATGCCACTTCATGTTTGAGTATGTTTGAAAGGGCATCAGCGTGCTGTTCAAGTGTTGTAAAATCCTTCTTACCAGGTCTACTTTGATGGGCCAGTACCACTGTCTTGGCACCCTTTTTAGACAGTTCTGCAATTGTTTCAGCATGCAGTTTTATTCGAGTGTCGTCTAATATGAGTCCGTTTGAAGGGTCTACTGGAGAGTTAATGTCCACCCTAACCAGCACAGTTTTATCGTCAAGATCAAAATCATCTATGGTGTAAAAATCAAGTGACATCTGTTCACCGTTGTGTATTGGTTTAATTGTTTGAATATTGTTTCCCCTGAAAAATTTGTTATATCTTGCTTACAAGGTTGAGTAGGGCTTCTTTAGGATCGTCTGCCTTGATAATTCCAGATGCTAGTAAAACACCGTCTGCACCCAGATCCATTGCTGCCTTCATATCGTCACCTGTTGATATTCCTGCTCCACAAAGGACGCTTATGTCTGGATCTATTTTGTGGATTATTTCTACAGTACCCTCAACAATTTCAGGTTCGGCCTTGGAAACTGGAATTCCTGATCCTATGAGTTCTGGAGGTTCGATGGCAACAAAATCAGGTTTCAATGTGGCCACTGCTGCACTGGTTTCGATATTGTTGGTGCACAGCACACTGACCATGTTATTTTGGGCAAGCTTTTTCACTGCCACATCAATATCCGCAAGTTTCATTCTCTGTTCTGAATGATTTATTAAACTTCCATCTGCTCCTGCCTCTTTAACACATTCAATGAGTGTGCTTCCTGTATGACCACCGGCATCCACAGCATCGATGTGCTGGGCAAAAACAGGTATGTTAACTTTGTTAGACAACTGGTATATGTCTGAACTTTGTGGTGCAACCACCATGTTGATACCTGTTTCTTCTGCAACCATCTCAGAAGCTTTTGCAAGGTTGACAGCATTTATTCCAGTTGATTCTAGATACGTTTTGAAATTTAAGATTACTATTGGAGTTCTCTTGGTATTATTCATTTTTAACCTCCAAAAAAAGCATTGGGAAATTTATAATCATCTTTCTTTATTGCCATACTTAAAAAATTTTTGGTATAAAACTTGTATGAAATAATCTTTAAGGACTAATAATCCTTTATTATTGTTTAATAGGATTTGAACCAGATCTATGCCGAGTTATAATCTTAAGATCCTGTTAGTCACATCACGGGATTTATTGTGACTAGGCCGCAGTGATCTATCTGTGGGCCAATATCCATATATAAATGAAGAATTAACTTAGAACCTAGCTATAATATATAGACTTAATCGAAATTGAAATACAAATTTTTTTATTAAGAAGTTGAATCTCATGAAAACATCACTCAATGAAGAAGAAATTAAAGCCCTTGAAAAGAAAGGATACAGATTTGCAGGCAAGTACAAACATGCCGCTGCAAAGGTATGTCACTGGACTAAAAAGAGTTTGGTAGACGAAGGAGTGTGTTACAAAGAGAAATTTTACGGTATCCAAAGTCACAGATGTCTTCAGATGTCTCCAAGCATTCCATTTTGCCATCAAAAATGTTCATTCTGCTGGAGAGATACCTCAATCACAAAAACAGAATGGAATGAAGAGTTTGATGATGCAAAAACCGTGATTGATGACTGTGTGGAAGCACAACGCAACCTTCTCTGCGGCTTCTTCGGCAACGCACGTGTTAACAAGAAAAAGATCAAAGAAGCTCAGGATCCTAAAAATGCCGCCATATCCTTGGCTGGTGAACCTATGCTTTACCCGGATATCAATGAATTGATCTCGGAATTCAACAGAAGAAACTTCACAACCTTTCTCGTGACCAATGGAATGACCCCAGAAAAATTAGAAAATCTTGATGATGAACCCACACAGCTTTATATTTCCTTAGATGCTCCAAACAAAACTCTTTACAACGAAGTGTGTCAGCCCCAGATAAACGGAGGATGGGAACTTCTAAACAAATCCTTGGAACTCATGAAGAGCTTCAATTCAAGAACTGTGCTTAGAACTACTTGTGTGAAAGATCTGAATATGCAGCTACCAGAGGAGTATGCCAAAATAATAACGAAAACTGATCCCGACTTCATAGAAATTAAGGCATACATGTACGTTGGAAGTTCAAGGGATAGATTAACATTTGACAACATGCCATCTAACAAGGAAGTTTTGGAGTTTGCAGAAACCATCGCCTCCCTTTGTGGTAGAAAAGTCAAAGACCATGCCCATGAAAGTAGGGTTGTACTGATAGAATGAAACTCCAAATTTTGGACTTTTTTTGAATACTGTTCTAACTAATGCGATTTTATTCCAGCCGAATCTCTAAAGTATTAAGGTTCGTGTGTCGGGATACGATGTATTTAACGTTGGATGGCATTAGAACCACGAATTTGACAAAGGTTAATAAGTATAAACTATAATATGAGAAGGATGTATATTAAATTTAAAAAAACAAGATGTTTTGGTGGTGATACGTTATGAAAAAGTATTTAGTTGGATTTATATTTGTGTTGATGATTCTGAGTCCTATTTACGCTGCAACTGGATTTGCAATAACATATGGAGAAACTACCTATGGCAATTCCAATTGGAAAAATTCTATGGACACTTATTTCCAAACAAAAACCACTAAAAACATTTCAGATGCTACAACAAAGGTTGTTACTGCCTCTGAAGTTAATGCAATTTCCTCAAATATCACAGGGAGAACCTACCCATCCAGCCAGATCTATTCGTGTGCCATGGTGGATCTGAGTTACAACAAAGGAATTAATGTGTCGGTAGATACCAGTAAAATAACTGTTGTAACCCCAAAAATGTATGAAAATGCTTTAAAATCAACAGGAATTAATAATGGTTACGTGGTTGTTTCGTCCCCAGTATCCGCATCCGGAGAAGCTGCACTGGCAGGTGTTTTAAGATCCTACGAAATTGCGGTGGGAACACCAATTCCTGACCAGGCTAAAAAAGCAGCTACACAAGAGTTGTACACCGAAACTCAGATAGCAAACCAAACTGGACAAAATCCAGATCGTATTTCAGATCTGTTTTCAAATGTGACTGATCAGATCCAGGCACAAAACATTACAGACACCAATCAGATTTTGGTAATTGTGAACAACGTGGCTGCAACTATGAATATCAGTTTAACACAGGATCAAGCCCAGCAGATAGCTAACAGTTTAGCAGATTCTCAGAGTGCACAGGCTAGTTTAACTGACTTCAAAAAACAACTCCAGAATGTGAGTAATCAGGCCTCCCAGTCCGGAGGAATTTTAGATCAGATCATGAGTTTTGTTCAAGGCATAATCAACTACGTAAGTAATCTGATCTCGGGACAGTCAAGTGGCTCATAAATTTTGAAATGGAATGTTAATCTAGAATTCCAGTAGTTCAAAGACCTCGCAAAAAAATAAATCTAACACAGAATCACCGATACAAATGTTAATTCCAGAAAATCATCTCCAGTTCATAATAGAAATCGCTATATTGATCCATGCTGCGGTGTTGTTGATGTTCAACATCATCATCATACCCCTCAGTTTGGTTTTGTTCCTTTCCATGGTGCTAACCATTATCATCGCTGCTTTGTTTGGAATAGACACCATATTTCTTTTCCTTCCATTCGTGAGTCATCATGAATTCACACATCCATTTGGACCCCTTGCAGTTTTTGCTTGGGTAACTTTTTTTGCTTCAGCAAGCCTTTTAACAGAGCTTGAGATCAGATCGGCCTCAATTAAAACCCTGGCAATTATTCTCTTCTTCATTATCGCAGTTGCAGGTGGAATGATGCACAGATCTTTCCTACTGTTGTGGTTGTTGGGATGGTTTATTGGAACTCTGTTGATCTCAAGAAGTTTCAAGCGAACATCTCAAATAACACTTAAACGAGTTTTTGCAGTTATTGCGGCAGGAATAGCAGGTTTTGGACTGTTGGAAGTTTTATCCAGAGTTTTAAACTTCACAATACTCAGTCCATTGTTAAGAATTAGCAGGGTTGAAGAATTTGCAATGCCTAGCCTTGTCAATGTAATCAAGAACACAACACTTTGGGGTCATGTGCCAGGATCGTGTTACTGGGGTGCAAAATGTTTGGGTGGTTCAGATGGTTACCTCACATTACCCATGAACTTCGTCAACATGTTCACCCTACCATTCCCACTTTTTGCAGGTGTTCTTGTTGTTAAAAAGGATGCCATTGATTACATGCTTCCAGGAATCTTTGGAGTGGCCTTTGACTTCGGATACTTGGGTTTGTTTGCACTCATGAGTTGGGTCATGATCGTCACAGTTACAGGGTTGTACATCCTAAGGGAGTACCGTAGTAAAAGATTGGGAGGCAGTAGAAATTATATTGGTAGGGAAGCTTTGTTAATTGGAGCGCTTACTGCTTTCATTTCACAGAGCATAATCGGTTTATTCCTATTTAACAGGTCATTTAACGGCGCTGCCATGATAATTTATATTTTACTATCAGCACTGGTAATGGCACATATCATATCCATTAAAAGAAAAGTTTAGGCAGATTTGGAACGAACCCCCTCTGCCACCAGCAACACATGACCCGTTCAGGGCAGGGTTAAGAATAATGACATTACAGGCTTAGGAAAACTAGGTTTAGTCGATGATTTGTATTTTTAAATAATGCTGGCTTTAAAAAAAAGTGATGTTAGTTATGTTTGAAATTTTTTAATTTTTTGTGGTGCAAAGTTCAACAGCCTTTTGTGCCGCTGCTTCCATGGATGTCTCGAAGGAAACTCCGGCATCTTTAAGAATTTTCTGACCTTCATCTTCGTTGGTTCCTGTTAAACGAATTACCAGGGGTACTTTTCTTTCAGATTCTTTCATAACATCAAGGACTCCCCTTGCAACATCATCGGCCCTCGTGATTCCACCTAAAACATTTAAGAATACTGTTTTAACATCTGGATCAGATATCACTATGTTGAGTGCTTTTGCTATGTTTTCTCTGGAAGATCCTCCACCTATGTCAAGGAACGTGGCTGGTTCTCCCCCATAAAGTTTTAACATATCCATTCCACTCAGGGTTAATCCTGCACCGTTACCTATCACTGCAATGTTTCCATCGAGTTTTACATATGCAAATTCTCCGGATTTGATATTTTCAAGTTCAACCAGTTTTTTTTGCCTGTAAAGTGCGTCGTCATCAATATCTAGCTTAGCATCGGCAGCTATGATTCCTTCCTTGGTAAGTACCAAGGGGTTTATCTCTGCTATGGTTGCATCGTACTTCTCAAATATTTGTACCAGTTTCCATATTATTCCCCCAACCTTGGAAATGAGTTCATTAGGAATTCCCATTTTTATGGCAATTTCCCTTCCTTGGTAGGGTAAAAATTCGTCTAAACTATCTATATAATATTTAACAATTTTTTCGGGTGTTTCCTTGGCAACTTCTTCTATTTCCATACCACCGGAACTGCTGGCCATGATGAGTGGTTTTTTAGCTGATCTATCCAGAACTACACTCACGTAGAATTCAGATTCAATGGATAATTTTTCTTCCACCAGAACCATTTCAACTAACTCACCCTTAACTGTTGAACCCAAAATTTTCGAGGAAACTTCACGTGCTTCATCTGGATCTGCTGCAAATTGTATTCCCCCGGCCTTACCCCTACCACCAACTAGGATCTGTGATTTGATGGCCACAGGTTTATTTATTTCAAGGGCAGCTTTGTATGCATCTTCTGAATTTTTAACCATCTGGCTTGCAGGTACAGTTATTCCCTCTGCTTTAAAAATTTCCTTGGCAATGTATTCATGAATCTTCATTTAATCCTCCTAATTTGCAAGTTTTACGCCTGCATCGAATGCTGCGAGATTTTTATCCTCTGTTCCTGGGGGAACACTTTCAGCTATTGCAGCCTTTGCAGCTTCCTCAGTTACAACCTTGGTTATCTCGACGATTGCCCCTATCATCACTATATTTGCAACAATCCTTATTCCAATTTCCTCTGCTGCTGTTCGAGTTGCAGGTGCAGTGTAAAGTTGGATATTGTGTTCTTTAACAAAGGGCATTATTTCATCAATGGTTATCATGTCTGGATCAACTATTAAAGTTCCACCATCTTTTAAATCATCCAAGTAAGCTATTAAAGCTGTGTGGGACATTGCAACAAATATATCTGGTCTTTGAACCTTAGGATAATCCACATCTTCATCACTTACCACTACTTCTGTCCTTGAAGCACCACCACGAGCTTCTGGACCGTAAGATTGTGTTTGAACTGCAAATATGTTATCATGAAGAGCAGCAGCCTTCCCAATTACAATACCTGCCAAGATAATTCCCTGACCACCAAATCCTGCTATTCTAATATCTTTACGCATTTTAATCCACCCTGTATGCTGATCTTACAGATGAAGGTTTTCCTGATTCACAGTTAGCCTCCAAAAGTTCGCAGAACTTTTCAGTATATTCCGGGGCGGTTTTATTTACAAATTCCCCAATTATAAGTTTATCCTCAAGTTCTGATGGATCCATTTTATCTGCTTTACGTTTCAAAACACTTTGATCCTTCATCCAATGCATCATGTCAACCGCGGTTTTCATCTTATTTTTTCGTCCGAAGTAGGTTGGACACTGGGAAATTGCTTCTATGAACGAGAATCCCTTGTTCTTAAGACCCTTCTTAATTGCATTGGAAAGTTGAACAGGATGTGCTGTTGTCCATCTGGCAACGTAGGTTGCACCAGCAGCCTTTGTGAGTTTTGAGAGATTGAATGGTGTTTCAAGTGCCCCGTATGGAGCAGTACTACCATAACTTCCTGTTGGTGATGTAGGACTGATTTGACCCCCTGTCATCCCATATATGCTGTTGTTTATACATATAACAGTTATGTCAATGTTCCTTCTTGATCCGTGTATCAGATGGTTTCCACCAATTGCCGCAGCATCGCCGTCACCTGTAAACACCACCACATCCAGATCAGGATTGGCTAGTTTTAGTCCTGTTGCAAATGTAATTGGCCTTCCATGGGTAGTGTGAAGTGAATCACAATTCACGTATCCTGGAACTCTTGATGAACAGCCTATTCCAGATACCAGTGCTACATTGTCAAAATCCATATCTGCCAGTTCGAGAGCATTAAAAAATGTATTCATTACTGTTCCATTTCCACATCCTGGACAGAATATGTTAGGAAGTCTTTCTGTTCTCAGATATTTCATAAAACGATTTTGATTCGTTTTATCCATACGTTTCATCTCCTGAATTAAAATCTTGAATTAAATTAGTTTGATCTATTGTCCCTATTGTTGTTTTTCGATTATTTTGAGTATTTCATCGGGTTTATGCATTTCCCCGCCAATTTTAGGGATTAATTCCACATCATGATCCTTTAAAACCCTCTGGACTTCGTGGTATATTTGTCCAAGGTTCATCTCAACAACTATGACCCTTTGAGCATTTTTTGCTACCTTTCTTAAAATTTCTTCTGGGAAAGGCCAAACAGTTTCCAGTTTGATATATCCTGCCTTTATTCCTTCTTCTCTGGCATTTTTAACTGCGGTTGTCACAGATCTTGATGGTGCACCGTAAGACACAATGATAACATCGGCATCCTCGGTGTTAAATGATTTATAAGAGGCTAATTTGTCGGTGTTGTTTATAACTTTATTTACCAGACGATTAACAAGTTTTGAATGTGTTTTAGGATTGGATGCATCCGGATATCCTCTTTCATCGTGGGTGAGTCCTGTAATTTGAAGTTTGTATCCATCTCCAAATGCCGGCATTTTTGCTGTGCCTTCAGGGTCTGCCTTGTATGGTAAGAAAGTTTTTGGACTTTCATCAGGCATTTTTCTCGGAGTTATAGTTGTTGTTTCGGGTATGGTGATCTTTTCACGCATGTGCCCCACTATCTCATCTGCCATGACCATGACAGGAACTCTGTACTCCTCTGCTAGGTTAAATGCTCTCACAGTAAAATCAAAGCATTCTTGTACAGATGATGGTGAAAGTGCTATTATCTCGTAATCTCCATGTGATCCCCATCTTGCCTGCATCATATCACTTTGTGATGCCATGGTGGGTTGTCCTGTGGATGGAGATCCTCGCTGCATGTTCACAATTACAAGGGGAGTTTCTGTCATTGTAGCATAACCAATATGTTCCTGCATGAGAGAAAATCCTGGTCCGGATGTGGCTGTCATAGCTTTTACACCGCCCCATACTGCACCTATAACTGCACCAAGCGCAGCTATTTCATCTTCCATCTGAATAAATGTACCTCCTTCCTTTGGAAGGAATACAGCCATGTCTTCAGCTATTTCTGTTGAAGGAGTTATTGGGTATCCTGCAAAGAATCTGCATCCGGCATGTATAGCGCCCCTTGCGCATGCTTCATTACCCTGTATAAAATATTGTTCAATCTTCATCCTCATCATCCACTTTTATTGCTTGGTCCGGACATAAAAGAGTACATAATCCACATTGTGTACACTGTTCCTTGTTCTTAGGGCATGGAACATTAATTCCCTTCTTGTTAAGGGCTTTTGATTCTTCGTAGACATTGTGTGGACAAAACTCCTTACAAATGTTACATCCCTTGCATAATTCTTCATTTACTGTTATCATATTCTTTTCCCGGTTGATTATCCTAATTAACTGGTTGTAATATTCTTATTTAATTTAGAATTTTTAATTAAATAGATCGATACTTATCCATTATTAGGATGATTGAACATTTTAAGTTTTGCTAGATTTGATAAATCGATCCATGGAAAAATAATCTACACCTTCCCACGTCAATAAGCAGTTGAGGGATGAAGTATGTAGAAACATCTTCAGCCTTTGAATTGTTAAAAAAAAATATAATGTGATCTGGAAGCGCATATCCATAATTAATATATATTGACTAGATATCTGTAGGTCACTGCCGATGATTTAAAAATATTAAAAATATAAATTACATTTTGAACGTTGGAATTTAAGGCGTTATTTCTTTTATAAATGTGCTTAAACTAGCTTCAAACTAATTAGTTAAATTAAACACAGTTTCCTTCTGTTTTTTTGATTTTTAAAGCAGCTGTTGGGCACGTTTCTAAACATTCATAGCACAATTTACAGTATTGGGGAGAGTTTACCAAAACTTCATTGTCTTTGATTGCGAAAACATTTGTGGGGCAGATATATGCACATATCCCACATTCCTTTCCTTTACATTTCGCATGATCCAAGGCAATTTCAACCATGATCATATTATCACCCTTTAAAACTTCTTATTGATTCAATCCTAAATCCACGTTCTAATTTGAAATATTAAAAAAAATTACATCTGTGGACTGATTTATCCAGTTTAAACTGTTTTTCAGCACACCAGATGTTCGGCACAAGATTTAACGGCTTGTTTAACATTACAATCCAATTTAATTGGTTTGATTCCGAGTTTCATCAGTTCAATAGACGGTTCTTTACCTATTTTACTGCAAAGAACTGCCTTGCAATCTTCTACAAGATCTAAAGATGCCAACCATCTTTCTTGATGATTATCAATATTCATGCCATTTTTTTCTCTAATTTCACTGAATTCTCCTTCACCGTCTTTTAATTCAAAGATTATGAATCGATCTGCATCTCCAAAGTGCAGATCAATAATTTTTCCGTTTGATGATGCCACCGCTATTTTCATACTGATTCTCCCTCTGCAAACAGTTCTTCATTAGCTATTTCTTCAGATTTTTCTAATTCATATCCTGCCTCATCGTAGTAGAAGTCCAGTAGAGTGTTGGTGAGTCTGTCCACAAATTCAGTTCCACCATTGTAACCCAGTGTGGATATTCTTTGAGCACCCATTCTATCAAATATTGGGAATCCTACTCTGAACAGGGGTATTTTTTCTTCTTCGGCTATGCTTGCTCCATATGAGTTACCCAATAAAATGTCTGCTCCAACATCCTTGATTTCTCGGTGCATATCATACAGATCGTTTCCTGCAAGCACCACGGGATCTATTCCCTTTTGAGTTGCAATTAAATCTATGTCTTCGCTAAATTTGTTACTTTTAGCCCCTGTACACACCACTGTGGGCGTCATTCCCATTTCGCTTGTGAAACGTGTCATTCCAGAGACAAAATCTGGATCTCCAAATATTGCAACCTTTCTATGGTAATTATAGGAATGAGCATCTACCATGGCATCTAATAGCCTACCACGATCTCTTTTAACAGATTCTGGTACTTCAAGATCGGTGAGTTCACATACATTATTCACGAACTGGTCCGTA
Organism: Methanobacteriota archaeon; assembly: GCA_023430285.1. GTDB lineage: Archaea > Methanobacteriota > Methanobacteria > Methanobacteriales > Methanobacteriaceae > Methanobacterium_B. Next base: position 16,448 of record JAEZAV010000156.1, read on the forward strand.
TTTTCGATTCCCAGTGGGAGGGGTCCTGAAACAGATCTTACACCATATTTCTGTTCTAAGAACGTGGCTGCAGAATCTGCGTGTTTGGATATTGAAATGGTTCCCAATGAATTGGCTGTATCCTGAATTTCTTCAATGGTGGTCCCATCCTTGTACAAGCCCAATGTCTCTTCAGAAAGTGGGGCGTCAAGGTTTTCAGATGTATCTGTTAGCATGATGTTTGGACATTGCAAATCGTTTAATAGTTGTTTAACATTTTTAACGTCTGCAGGCGATAATATTCCATTGATTATGTTTACTTTACCGTTTGGTGTGGAGGATTCAGCCAAATTCTCTACCAATGCTTTGATGGTTCTGTTGTAACCCTCAACATGTGATTCAACGTAGCTAGGTGTTGATACTGGTACAATTATTGGCAAATCTTTGTCAAAATTTGCATCCTTAAATTTTTCTATGATACCCTCCATATCTTCTCCAATTGTTTCTGTGAGACAGCTGGATGTGACTGCTATCATTTTAGGGCTTTGTTTTTCGGATACATTTTTTAAAGCCTTCATTAAATTAAATTCTCCCCCATAAATGACTGTTTTCTCACTCATGGAAGTAGATGCAACCTCTATAGGCTCTCTGAAATGTCTTGTTAACTGGAATCTTATGTAGGTACTGCAACCCTGTGATCCATGGATTATTGGCATGGTGTCGTTTACACCCAGAAGTGCCTGGACAGCTCCCATTGGCTGGCACATTTTTGAAGGGTTGACAACTGAAAATTTTTTATCATGTTCCATTTAATCCACCTCCGAGTTCTGAACTTAAATTAAACACAGGACTTGAAACAGAAGCATCAACTTCCTTTGCAAAACTTACAAACCCTTTGAATCCTGCAAATGCAGATATTCTGTCGTGGTTAAAGTCGCAAAATGGTATGCCAAGTTTCAGTGAGATATATTTCTCTTTGGCCCCAGATATGAGGAGGTTTGGTTTATACTTCTTTAAGAGTCTTGCAAGTTCAGTTGAATTGGCATCATCCACTATGATGGTTCCATCCTTTACTGTTTCTTTAATTCTCTCATAATCCTCTTTGATTCCATTTTTTGTTCCAGACATCATGACATCCATGCCCAGTTCTTCAAATGCACGGACAAGAGACCATGCTTTGTTTCCACCGACGTATAAAGCAACTGTTTTTCCTTTGAGCCTCTTTTTATATTCATCGGTTTTGTGTTCAACTTCTTTCAATCCAGCAGCTATGATCTCTTCAGTTCGTTCGATCATTTCAGGATCTCCAAAGAAGTCAGCTATATCCCTAAGGGAATTTACGGTCTGTTCCAGACCAAAGAAGTTTACCTTGATGAATGGTATTCCGTATCTTTCTTCCATCTTCTTTGCAACGTAGTTGGAAGATTTTTGGCACTGTACAATATTCAGTTTGGCTCTGTGTGCCTGGGCAATTTCTTCAACATGAGAATCTCCTGTCAGGGTACTTATGATGTTGATTCCCATTGCTTCGATCAAAGGTTTGATTCCCCACAGATCACCTGCAACATTGAACTCTCCAACAATGTTTATGTCAAAGGGTGTGGTTTTTTCTGGCTCTTTGGTACCTA
>JAEZAV010000030.1 GCA_023430285.1 Methanobacteriota archaeon
GAACTAAGCGGAGTTAGGCTAGTCAGCCCAAACGGTACCGATGTATGGTTAAACGATGACCAGGTCAAACTTCCAGAGGCAGGTTACATACTGGAGAGAAAGGTCTTCGACAAGTTCATGGCAATGGACGCTGCAAGGGCCGGTGCAACCATCATGATCAAAACCCTGGCAAGGGGCATGAGAAAGGACAGTAACGGCTACATAGTCAGCTGTGAAAATATGGGCGAAGACTTCGAGATCAAAGCCAAGATCGTTGTTGGAGCAGATGGTCCTGAATCCCGTGTTGGAAGATGGGGAGGACTTAAAACTGTTGTCAAACCTAAAAACATGGAATCCGGAATTCAGTTTGAAATGGCCGGAGTTGAAATGGAAGACCCTGACTGCATCGAATTCTACTTCGGAAGTGTTGCACCTGGAGGATACGCATGGATATTCCCTAAAGGCGGCGACATAGCAAACGTGGGTCTTGGAATTGTTAACACAGTAACAGATAAATCAGCCTACCAGCACCTCTTGGAATTTGTTGAAAACTGTCCAGCAACCCAAAATGCACAGGCAGTTGAACTAAACATAGGCGGAGACCCAGTTGGAGGAATGCTCAAGGATCTGGTTGAAGACAACGTCATGATAGTTGGAGATGCAGCAGGACATGTAAACCCACTCACAGGTGGAGGAATCATCACAGCACTCGAAGCAGGTAAGTATGCTGGTGAAGTGGCTGCAGAAGCAATTAAAGAAGGGGACTGTTCCAAGAAAAGGTTGAAAGAATACGAAAAGATATGTAAAAAGGAAATTGGAGATTCCTTCAACAAGTACTTCAAAACCAAGGAGTACATGTTAAGCCTTTCAGATGAGGAACTTGATTCAATTGCTGAAGCATTCCAAGACTACGAATTTGAGAAGATAAGCACATCCGAACTCGTGAAGCTCCTAATAAAAGTTTCACCAAAGGCTCTGCTTAAACTGGGAAAACTTTTCTAAGTTAAATTTTCCCTTATTTCTTATTTTAAATTTAAATTATTCCTTTTTTTTAGAATTTTACTCTTCTGTACAATTAACTAGACCATTTTGATCTGTAACAAATTTTAGAGTACCCACTCCTTGGAGACTGTTGTAAAAAAAAAGTGGTGTTCAAGTTTTTAGACTGGTGTTGAATGGAAAAATAGTATGTAGAATATGCACACCAAGAAGAAGATCATGGCTATTTGGTGGTAGAGAACATCTGCAATGTCGAACATCTTATCCTTCTGAGTGAAGAGGGACAGGTACAGTGGTAAGGTTGCAAAGGATGCTGGTAGAACTGCCACAGCAAACTGTATCAGATTCATATCTCCATTAACAAATGCGTACAAGAGTATAATTCCTGTTAGTGCTGTTAATACACTGGCCATTTTCTGTTTGGATTTGTACATGATGTAGGTGCCCATGCTTCCAACGTACATGAAAAGGTAAACACTCCAAGGCACTATGGCAATACTTCCAAGTAAAACTGCACAAGAAGCCATTCTAAGCACTGAATTGGTTGCTGTACTGAAAAATGGTGCAAGTACCGTGTCCTTGAGCCTGATTGGAGGAACGGTGTACAACAACTGATTTAAAAACATCAGCAGAACTATCACTGTGAAGGCCATTGGCAGTGTTAAAATTGAAACCACAAAAACTGCTCCGATTATCACCGAACAAAAGGCAACTATCCACTTCTTCTCAACATGTTCCTGTATGAATGGTCTGGACTGTTTCATGGAGTCCTTCATATCTTCGTCGATATCAGTCAGATCATTTAGACTGTACAGAGCTCCCCAAAGTGCAGAGACAAGAATTAGGCCTTCTAGTATTTCAAGGGGATTGCTTATAAATGCATCTGCAAAATAGGCATATGTTAAAACCAGAAGGTACATGTTCACATTTTTTGCGGCCCAACTAATTCTCGTGGACTTTATAAGAGTTTTAATCATGGTATCGGGAATAATTAATTTTTTTTACAGACAAATCCATGCCATGAACGAAATTTAACACAGAACCATTGGAATTTCATTAAATGTATCAAATATTTACCAACCTGTTTATTCATTAAATTTATGATTGGCCACTGTTTGGTTTAAGGATATAACTTTATGAATATAATTTACATTAATAATTTTTTATAAAATTTGCGAATTAAGGGTGAATGAATTTATTTTAGGACTCGTATTTTATGGCCTGGCACACCAACCTTGGTTTGTTACCAAGTTCATCTATGTGGGCTTCGATGATTTTTTGGTCTGCATCAACATGGCTTTTGACTATTTCAACAGTTTCTTCTCGGCTGTACCTTATCTCCACAACTTCGAAAAAAAGCCTCAACACCGCCAATGCAAACCTGGAAAAGATTCCAAAATCCGTGAAAAGATCCTTCTTCTCGTTTTTTAACTTCACAGTCCAGGCTGTTTGAATAATTATATTAATTTCTTGGTAATTCTTCCTGTTTAAAAGGTACTCCTTCATGCATAGTAGATAAAATTTAAGTGAACTCATTCCCCGTGTTTTTGTCCATAAACTGTACCCAACCATTTCAGTGTTCATTAGATGAGTGTCATGAAATTTGTCTGCAATGACCAAGGCATCAAAACTTGCCAGATCATGGTAGATTTCTGATTTGGATCCTGCATTTAAACCTCTCTTTAGATCATGGTATATCTGGTCCATGAGTTCTGATGCATCTGCATGGGGATTCCTGAGTTCCAGTTCAAGATCGTAACAGTTTAATCCGAGTTCTTCAATTGCTGCGTAGATGTTTGAAGATTTTCCTGTTCCCGGTGCACCCACCACATGAATTATTCTTCCATGTCGGGTTTTAAGTGTTTTCAGTTTTTTGTGAAGATCTTTGTAGGATCGTGTTTCAATGAATGTTCTGTTGTCTGATCCTCTGTTCACCTTGAAATTTTCCATGTCTGATATATTGTACTTTGTATCATAAAAAATTAAATCCTAATTTTTCCAGTTTTTATCACCAAAAAAACACCTTCTAAACCCATAATACAAGATTTTATTTAGTTTGGAATTCATAAATAGGTGTGGATATATTAATTTATTTTTAGTTGAAAGGTGTTTAAATGGGCAAATATCGATGCACAGTCTGTAATTACATTTACGATGAAGATGTTGAATCTGTTAAGTTTGATGAACTGCCTGATGACTGGAGATGTCCAGTTTGTAACTCCCCTAAATCTGTTTTTGTTCCGTTACAAGAAGAGTCTGCTGAACATTTGAAGGGTGATAAAAGTGTTTCAGATATCTTGGTTGGTCAAATGGCAGAGTTAGGTCTTAAACATGTTTTCGGAATTCCAGGCACATCCATACTGGGTGTGGTGGATGCCATAAAAAACAATCCAAAACTTGAGTTCATACAGGTCAGGCACGAACAAACCGCGGCATTTATGGCTTCTGCCTATGGTAAGCTCACAGGAAATGTTGCGGCATGTTTAACTGTTGCTGGTCCTGGAGCAACCAACCTTGCCACGGGTCTCTACGATGCCAAACTAGATCATTCCCCCGTGGTTGCACTCACTGGAATGGTGAAGAGACAGTTAATTGGACCTGGATCCTTCCAGGAAATAGATCAGTACTCATTTTTTGAACCCTTAACTGTTTTTAACAAGATCCTGATGTCCAGGGATCAGACAACCACCCTTGCTACCCTGGCAATTAAACATTCGTTGATTGAAAGGGGAGTTTCACATATTGGAATTCCCAACGATGTCCAGAAGTTGGACCACCAAACCAAGCTAGTTCCATTTGAGGGAAATTTTCCAACCAGGGCAACTAAACCCACGGAGTACCTCATTGAAAGGGCTGCTAAGATCATTGATAAATCTGAAAGGCCAGTTATTATTGCAGGATTTGGTTCAATAGATCAGGGTGAAGCTCTTTTAAAATTTGCAGAGAAAATTAAGGCACCCATCACAACCACCTTCAGGGCCAAGGGTGTGGTGGACGAGTACGAAGATCTCTACGTTGGAAGCCACGGAGGTATTGGATCAACAGCCTCAACCAAACTGGTTGACGATGCAGATCTGCTCATAGTGATTGGATCCTCATTTTCAGACATGACCCAGATACCAGAGAAGAAAACTGTTCAGATAGATATTGATCCACTGATGATAGCCCGGAGATTTCCGGTGGAGGTGGGTTTAGTTGGAAACTGTTCAGAAATTCTGCCTGTACTCCACGAACTTGTGAGTGAGGCCGAAAGAAATGACTACTTGGAAGAAGTAGTTAAACTTAAAAAAGAATGGTTAGAACTTCTTTAACAGGAATTTGAGTCGGATAAATCTCCGCTCAGGGCACCTTACATCTTGGGTGTGTTGAATGAGATGATCAACCCCGAAGCAATAATTACCCTTGATGTTGGAGAGCACTGCTGGTGGTTTGGAAGAAATTTCTGGATGAAAAAGACTCAGAAGATGATCATGTCGGGAAATCTGGCCTCAATGGGCTTTGGGTTCCCAGCTGCACTCACATCCCAACTCCTGTACCCTGATAAACAGGTTGTGTGTATCACAGGTGACGGTGGCTTTTCAATGGTGATGGCAGACTTCTTAACAGCAATTAAATATGAGCTTCCAATCAAGGTCTTCATATTCAACAACAGACAGCTGGGAATGATCATGCAGGAACAGAAGATGGAAGGCTATGACAATTGGCAGACAGAACTCCAGGATCTTGACTACGCAGCCTATGCAAGGTGCTGTGGAGGTGTGGGTATCAAGGTTGAAAACCCCGAAGATCTTCCAGCTGCAGTTGAAAAAGCTTTAAAATCTGAAAAACCCGTGATCGTGGATATTGATACAGATCCTAAGAGGTTCGTGTAGACAAGATCAATGCTTCCTTTGAAACCTCACCATTAACAAAAAATTTACTGGAGATAGTAGAAAATGGTTCAAGACTCGGAATCTAAGTTAATGAAAATAAAAAATTCACCAGAAAATCGTGCTAAGTGCCACTGTAAGCTATGTCCAAGCTACCCCTACAAATGTGGTGGTGAAGTTCTCTACTGTGGAAAGGGACCAAGTAAATGTGATGTGGACGTCGAGGTTTGCATCTGCGATACCTGTCCCATCTACTTCGAATATGATCTCAAGGGCATTTACTTCTGTGACAAGGACATGGTTGGTGAAAACAAGGTTTTCATGAGAAAAAAACGTTCAGATGAGGACGATGATCGTTATCAAGCTGTGGTGGATATAAAGGATGAAAGTATGGTTGGTGAGAGTGTGATTGGATCCATGGGATCCCTTAAAAAACTCCCATTTTCATTGGACGACCTCTACTTCATACCTGCCCAAGTCATGAAGCTACCCCTCAATGCAACTGAACCTGTTAAAACCAGTATCGTGCTTGGAAAAGATGCTAAAAAACCTTTAGAACTATCAAGTCCCATAATGATATCTGGACTGAGTTTTGGTGCTGTTTCAAAGAGTGCTAAATCTGTGATTTCTGAAACTGCTTCGAACTTGAATGTAGGTTTCAACTCAGGGGAGGGTGGTGTTCTTGAGGAAGAACTAGCAAGATCCAAGACCATGGTTGTTCAGTACTCAACTGGAAGGTTTGGTGTTGAAGATGAAATCTTAAAAAATGCCGCTGCAGTGGAGATCAGATTTGGACAGGGAGCCTATCCAGGTAAGGGAAGTTATCTACCTGCAGAGAAGATGACTGAAGAAGTTTCAAGCAAGAGGAACCTGAAAAATGGTGAACCAGCCTACTCACCAGCCCATCATCCAGACATACTCACAGTAAGGGATCTAAAAAAGAAGGTGTTGAAACTCAGGAGAATGAGTTCAGGAGCACCCATAGGTGCTAAAATTGGTTGTGGAAATGTTGAAGATGATGTGAAGGTGCTGGTGGAAGCAGGAGTAGACTTCATAGCACTTGATGGTTTTGGTGGAGGTACCGGAGCAACAGATAAGTATGTACGGGAAAATGTTGGAATACCAATCTTCTCTGCATTGCCACGTGCAAAGCAAACCTTGAATAAGTTAAAGCCTAAGAGAAGAGTTTCAATCATTGGTAGCGGGGGGCTTCGAAGCTCTGCTGATTTTGCCAAATGTCTTGCCCTGGGTGCCGATGCAATTTACATTGGTACAGCAGCCTTGATAGCAATTAACTGTGAACAGTACAGGTTGTGCTACACAGGTAACTGTCCAACAGGCATTGCAACCCAAAACCCTAAACTCGAAAAGCAGGTGGATCATGAGGAAGGGGTATTAAAACTAAGCAACTTCATAGAATTATCCTCCAAGGAAATAGCTAACTTAACCAGAATAACAGGGAAGGATGATGTTTCAAAACTGGATAAATCAGATTTAGTATCTGTAAACAGGGACCTGGCTGTTATTACTGGAGTTAAATGGATAAACGGAGAACTTCAAGGCAAGTGAACCTGTTAAAAACAGCTTTCATAAAAAAATTTTTTATTTTATTTTAATTCAAAATCCCAATTCTGTCTATTTTTCATGATATTATTTGGAAGGTTGGTTTGGAACTTTTTTCTTGTTTCTGGATATTCATGGTCAATCCATTGGAATATTGGAACAGAACCCAATCAACAATAGAAAAACTTATTCCCTATAAGACTAAGATAGTTTTTTTAAGAATAAATTGTAATTGGATAAGATGTTGGAGTAGTTGTGATGGAAGAATCAGCAAATATTAACACGGAAGCAAAGATAGGGGCACTCAGAAAAAATTTGCTTGATTTAACCATGCGAAACAAGCTATTAAACTTCAAACCCCTTGCCAAATCAATCAAAGTTGTGGATGAAATTCCAACTGAGATTTACCAGCTCATGGTCTTGGAAGACAAGAAGATGCAGTTCATTCCTAGGGCTAGAAAACCTGTAAAAAAGGATTTGGAAGGAAATCAAAAACCTGAAGAGGTGGAGGAAGAAGAAGAGTTAAAACTCAAGCCCATCGACATCACAGACAAGGAAGCATCTCTGCTCTGGAAGTTACCCCTTCCAAACAGCAAGGTTTCAAGTAAACACAGGAATCTGCTGCTTCAAACCAATCATGAAGCTGAAGAGCTTCAAAAAAGATTGTTCTACATCAATCAACAGGCCAGATCAGTGCTGGAGGAACAAGGATACAACATACTCTACCTGGCCCTTGGTTTTCTTGAGTGGACCGAAAACAACGACCCTGAAACCAAGAGAAAGGCACCTTTAATATTGATACCAGTTGAACTGGAACGTAAAAAGGTTAAAGGCTCCTTCAAACTCAAATGGACTGGTGAAGACATCATTCCAAATATTTCGCTCCAGGAAAAACTGCTTGAACAGGGTGTTGAACTGCCTGGCTTTGAAATGCCCGAGCATAAGGAGGGTATTTACCACTACTTCGAATCTGTTTCCGATGCCATAGAACCTAAAAAAGATTGGAACGTTGTGTACGAAATTTACCTCAACTTCTTCAGCTTCACCAAGTTCGTGATGTTCAAGGACCTGGACCCTGCAAGCTGGGGCGGAGTTTCCATCGCTGAAAACAGCATAATAAAAACCCTGTTCGATGATGTGGAATCCATTGACCAACCAGAGTTTCATGAGGAAGATGTTGACAAGAAGCTGGATAGTAAAGACGTTTTTAACGTTGTTGATGCGGACTCTTCACAGATAGCGGTGGTTGAAGAGGCTAAGAGTGGAATGAACCTGGTTGTTGAGGGTCCTCCAGGCACAGGAAAATCTCAAACCATTGTAAACCTCATATCCGAACTCATGGCCAACGGTAAATCCGTGCTATTTGTCAGTGAAAAAATGGCAGCTTTAGAGGTTGTTAAAACACGTTTAGATAGTATTGGATTGGGAGAATTTTGTCTCGAGCTTCACAGCCATAAATCCAACAAGAAAAATGTTTTAAAAGAACTTGAAAGAACTCTTTACAGTCAATATGATCGATTAAGACCATTGGACGAGGAATTTGAAGAACTTGAAAGGTTGAAGCTTGAACTCAACCAGTACAACGAAGTTCTGCACACCTCCATTGGAAACTCTGGTTTTTCACCATTCCAACTCTTCGGTATGAAGGAAGATGCTATTCAACACTTCAAGAAGGTTGAAAGAAATATTCCACGGGCACACATAGAGAATCCTGAATCTTACACCCAAAAGGATTGGAAAAATGCTGTTTCAACATTGAAAAATGTTACCGAAGTCCTAACACCCCTTAAACCAATTTCTAAGAATGCGTGGTACAACACAGAACCAGGAACCATACTACCCACAGACAGTGAAGACATTGCTGAACTGCTTGAAAATGCTGTTTTAACACTAAACGATGTGGAGGCAGATCTTTACGAATTAATAGAATTAACAGGCATTAGAAAACCGTTGAATAAGAGTGAGCTGGACAGTTCCATCAAAACAGCCCTTTTAATTGCAGATCCACTAACAAACAATCCCGATGTACTTTTCAATCCTGTGTGGGAAATTGGTAGGAGTGAAATCATACACATCATCGACATCATGGTGGAGTACGATACAAACAGGAAAGAACTGGAAAAGAGGTTCAACAAAGGAGTTTTAAATACCAATATCCAGAGCCTTCTAGACGATTACCAGGAAACTTCATCTAAATTTTTAAAGAGTTTCAGGGGCAAATACAAGAAGTCCAAAGATAAAATAGCCAAGCTTTACAGGGACGCTGTTCCTGAAGATGATGAAGTGGTTATTGAAGACCTTAAAACCTTGAAATCCTGTCAAGAACTCCAGAAAAAACTGGAGGATCTGAATTCTGAAGCTAAAGCCGTGTTTGGAGATGAGTGGAAGGGTACTGAAACTGATCTCAAAAAAATTAAGGATCTTGCTGAGTGGATTTTAACAGTTAAAAAACTGTTGAAAACCGGGAAGATAACAGAAAGGACCTTTGATATTATTGTGGACGGACCAGACACTGCAACCATCAATGGAACCATCCAAAAACTTAACAAGGATTATGGTAGCTTTTTAAAGGTTTACAAGTCAATAAAAGGTTACATCAAAATTGATGAAGAACTTGTTTTCGGTGCTAAAATGAGGTTTGTGAGGTTTCACGAACTGGAAAGCCGTATTGAAAACTTCCTTAAGGGCATGCCCCTACTTCAGAAATGGTCACAGTTAACTGCAATTTTAAATGAAACTCCAAGCCCAATTGCACAGCCCATTGTGGAGCTTATAAAGGCTGATAAAATTAATATCGACGATATTATTCCATGTTTAAAGGCTAACTTTGCAGACGATCTTCTAAGAAATGCATTTCTTGAAAATCACATACTTTCAAGCTTTATTGGTGAAATTCATGAGAGGAAAATCGGCAGGTTCATTGATCTTGACAGGCAGATTATTTCACTCAACAGGAAAAGAATTTCAAACAGGATAGCCTACAACAGACCCCACATCAACACTGCAGTTTCTAGAACTTCCGAGTTAGGAATTTTACTCAGTGAATTTAACAGGAAAAGGGGCCACATGCCCATACGAAAACTGTTGTCCAATGCAGGTAACCTTGTTAAAAAGATTAAACCATGTTTCATGATGAGCCCGCTTTCTGTTGCCCAGTTCATAGACCCTAAAAATTCTGTGGACCTCAGGTTCGATGTGGTTATCTTCGACGAGGCCAGTCAGGTCAAACCTGAAGATTCGCTTGGAGCATTTTTAAGGGCTAATCAGGCTGTTGTTATGGGTGATACAAGACAGCTTCCACCTACAACCTTTTTTGATATCATACTCGAGACTGATGAGAATGAGGACTATGAAATTGCTTCAATTTCTGATATGGAAAGTATTTTACACCTCTGTAAGGGAAGGTTCCCAACCAAGATGTTGAGGTGGCACTACAGAAGCCGGCACGAATCTTTGATCGCACTTTCCAACCAAGAATTTTATGACAACAACTTACTCATCTATCCATCACCTTGCCATGAAACTGAAAGCCTCGGACTCAAGTTCGAATATATGGAAGACACAGTTTACGATCGTGGTAACACATCTTCCAACAGGCTGGAAGCAAGAAGGGTTGTTGAAGCTGCTGGAGATCACTACAAAGAACATGGTCTCTCCAAGAGTTTGGGTATAGGAACCTTCAATATCAAACAACAACAGGCAATTCTTGAAGAGGTAGAACTTTACCTCCGGCAGAATCCGTCACTTGAAAAGTACTTTTCAAACGATCTTGAAGAACATTTCTTCGTTAAAAATCTGGAAACCATCCAGGGAGATGAAAGAGATGTGATATTCATAAGTGTAGGGTATGGGAACGATGAAAACGGACACCTGAGTTTAAACTTCGGACCATTGAACAGGGAAGGTGGAGAAAGACGTTTAAATGTGCTTATAACCCGTGCACGAGAAAAAACTGTTGTATTCTCCAATTTCAGACACACAGAAATTAATCTGAATGAAAATGCACCATTCGGACTCAGGGCCCTTAAATCATTTTTGAAGTACTCTGAAACCAAGATGCTTGACACCAAGTACGATTCTGATGACGAGTTAAACACAGAATTTGAAGATTCCCTCTACGAATTCCTGAGAAGCCACAACTACGAAGTTCACAAGCAGGTTGGGTGTGCAGGTTTCAGGCTGGACCTTGCAGTTGTGGATCCAGATGAAAGGGGCAAGTACCTGGTGGGTATCGAATGTGATGGGGAAACCTACCACAGTTCACCTGTAGCCAGGGACAGGGACAGGCTCCGCCAGCAAATTCTTGAGGGTTTAGAATGGCACATCTACAGAGTATGGTCAACAGACTGGTACAGAAACCGTGCAGAATCTGAAAAACGATTACTTGAAGCTGTTAAAAATGCTAAAGATTTAAAGCCAATAGTTAAACTCGATACAACACCAGACGACAGCGAAACTGTCAAACCAATTGGAGAGTACGAACCTGCCTACGAGAGAACAGGAACTGGAAAATTAGAGGACAGAACATTGTCTGAAGAGGAAGACAATCCGCAGACAGTTAAGTGGGAATCTGAGGATTTAAAGCCTGAACTATCTCCTGAAACAGATCTTGAAATTATTGCAGACTCAGAAATCGCTGAAAATGCAAAGTTCGAAGAACCTGAAACTTCCCCAGAATTTGAAGAAGAAAGAATCATTCCAGACTTTGAAGACGAACCCATAAAGAAGGAAACAGAATATGAGGCAGCAGAAGAACCTCAAGTGGAGGATGAAGATTTATCCAAAACTCCTGCTCATGGAGAATTGGAGAAACCTGTTATAGAGGAAGCTGTTGAGTTCGTGGATATTGTGGAAGATGAAGAGGACAGTGTTGTGGATTATGTTCCTTGCACAGAGTTCTGTATTCCAGTGACTGGTGAGATCCATGAAAAATCTGTGGAGGACATGTCCAGGCTCGTGGTGCAAATTGTGGATGAAGAAGGCCCAATACATATCACCGAAATAATAAGGCGAATAAGGGTTGTTTGGGGACTTAAAAGGGCCGGTAAAAGAATTCATGATGCTATCATGGCAGGTGTGCAGCTTGCAGATGAAAGAAACAACATCATTATTAGGGACGATTTTGTCTACTCCCGAAGTGCTGTACTAAGGGTCAGAAGACGTTCCGTTGATCCACCGGCCAAGATCAACCTCATAAGTGATGAGGAAATTGCAAAAGCAGTGCAGATAGTATTAAAAACTCAATATGCATCTCCAATGGCTGAAATTATTAAGCAAACATCCAGGTTGTTCGGAATAAAAGTTACAAGAGGAGCTACAGCTAAAAGAATCGAAGGAATTGTACTGGAACTTCTCGAAAGCGGATCTCTGGAGTTACAAGCCAATGGAATGATAAATTTCCCTAAATCATGAGCATTCCATAGATGATGTGGATTGAAATCCTTAAAACCCCATCGATTTAACCATTGATTGGGTTTTTTTACCAAATTTTTTCTTGGATTCCCACTGAAATATTTCTACTGTAGATTATTTTTAGGTTTATTGAGAACATTATTAATATAGAACTGACTAAATTTCTAGTATACATTTACAAATTAAAATCATTTACACGAGGAAAATTTAATATGAAAATACCATGTACCATTGATGAATCTTTACATCGGCCTGAAGTGGTCAGATGGCGTGAAAGAATGAGTTTGCTCGAACCACTGGGTGATGTGGTCGTGGTTTTACCATGCAGCATGAGAAAACCCTACTCAAATTCCAAGTCCCACTCTGTATTTATGAGGGCAACCAAGGGTGTTCAAGAGGCAATTCTAACCTCTCCATTTGGTGTTTGTCCACGTGAGATGGAACGCACCTATCCTATACAATCCTACGACACATCCACCACAGGAGACTGGTCCCACGAAGAAATTGATCTCACAGGAGAATGTCTTAAGAATTATGTGGATGGAAAAGATGTGATTGCACATGTTTCAGGTGGTTACAGGGAGGCTTGTGAAGCCCACCTTGAAGATGCCATTTACACTTGTGAAGATGGCAGGGCAACTTCATGGGAATCCATGGACAATCTCAAGAAGGAACTCAGAAATTACCCCAGGATCAAAAACAGCCAGAAACGAATTAATGGTTTCAGATCCATTGCAAGGTACCAGTTCAACACCAAAAAGGGTGATAGTTTCATACCAGATGAAACCAAAGCTATTGGAAGATTCACACGTAAGATGGTCCACAACCATGAACAGTTTGCTACACTGTCCTTCGATACAGGACTGTACTCCTTGAACCTTCCAGGTGGGGAGAAGGTGTACGATATGGGTGTTAACTGGGTTGAAATTGATTTTGAGATGAAGACCAACACCTTGTTTACCCCGGGAGTTGTTGATGCTGATCCAAACATCGTGCCAATGGATGAAGTTGTGGTAGTTAGAGATGGGGAAGTTGTGGCCGTGGGTAAATCTGTGCTGAGTGGAAAAGAGATGAAATCTGCAACTAAAGGTGTTGCAGTGAAGATCAGACACAGAAAAAAGAATTAACCCCTTTTTTTTAAACACCCTATAAAGTATAAATACCATAGGGTAGTAAAAGACAACTAATTCATTCTAATTTAGAATAATTTTTTAGATTCAAATTTACAAAACATAAAAATTAAATTTGAAAAAAATAAGATTAAAAAAAATAAAAAGGAATCGAGGGATAACATGTCAGAAGAACTAGTAGAGAAAATAAAAACCGCACTTTCAACTGTAGCAGATCCACATATGGGCGTAAGTATTGTTGAAATGGGCCTGGTAACTGGTATTGAAGTGGATGAAGAAGCTAAAACAGCTAAAATTACCATTACACCTACAAACCCTGGATGTATGAGTGCTGCTAACATGGCTATGCAAGCCAGAACAGCTGCTGAAGGTTTAGATGAAATTGATAAGGCTGAAATTGTAATGGAAGGCCACATGATGGCAGACGCCATCAGCGAAATGGTCAACAAATAAATGCCATGAATTGGAACATCACCGCCCTTGTTGGTGTTCCAGGAGTGGGTAAAACCTCTCTTTGCAAAACTGCAACAGGGCAAGTTGGAATTAAATATGTGAACTATGGAGAGCTCATGCTCAAAGTAGCCACATCCAATGATCTGGCTTCAAGTCAAGGTGAAATGTTTCATCTAGAACTTGAAGTTCAGGAATTCATTTGGAAACAGGCTGCTATCCAAGTTCGAACCATGGCAAAAAACCAAAATGTTCTGGTGGATCTGCATGGTTTAGATATTTCTGATGAAGGTTACATCCAATCGTTACCAATTGAAACCTTCTGTCCAGATCTGATTGTTATTGTTGAAGCTTCCTACGAAGACATCATGCTTCGAAGAATGGGTGATGAAACACGTAACAGATCGTTGGTTGATCTGAGATCCTTGGAAGAACAGTTTCAGTTGTTGAGAATGTCCATGATGTCTGCCGCTGTTTTATGTGGGGCTTTCGTTAAAATTTTGTACAACGATGATCTTGATAGTTGTGTCACTGAACTTGTGAGTTTGCTGTCAACAGGGTCATGACCCATAATATTGTAATACAATTCTGGTTCATGGTACTAATTATCTGTTGGTGCAACCTAAAAAATCATGAAATAGAGAAAAAGGTTATATAGGATGAAGTGTAAATGTTGAATCTACCCCTATAGTATTTTTGACTGTTTACGAATACAATTAAGTATGTGTAACTCTTTTATATTTGAGGGCCCGTGGCTCAGGCGGTAGAGCGCACGGCTGATAACCGTGAGGTCCTGGGTTCGAATCCCAGCGGGCCCATTAAATTTTTCATTGCAACATACAACTTTTTTTTATGTCATTATTTTTGAAATTTTAATATCCAGAACTATTTCAAAAAATATATATTTGAGTAAAAAAAATATTCAAATGGAGCAATTGTAAAATTCAAGGTAATGAGTTTAACACATTATTACCTCATTTTTTTACCTCTTTTTTCAGGATTATATCTAATTAGATTCTAAATCTATTTTTAAATAATATTAAAGCTTAAAAAATAAAATAAAGTATGGGATGTTGAATTTAAAAATTTATTCAACTTCCTTGTCTTGGTCTTCTAATTGGGGGTCTATTTTTTTTTAGCTGTTGCTTATCTCAACGAAACTTCCAAGTTTTTCAAGGGCCCTTCCAGATTTAACTGTTTCAAGAGCATTTTCGTAACCAGCCTTTAAACTTTCTGATTGTCCTGCAATGTACAGTATGGCAGCGGCATTAACTAGGCACATGTCGAGTTTTGCCCTTTCCTCTGTTGTGCTGTTTTTACCAGATAGAACATCCTTCACCACTTGGATGTTTTCTTCCATGGTTTCAGGTGCCCTAATATATCTTGATTTTGACCTTTTAACACCAAAATCTTCGGGATAGATGTCTTTAACAGTTACCCTGCCATTTTCAAGAATTGCTACCTTGGTTTTGCCTATGGTTGAAATTTCATCCATGGCGGGATCATCGTTCTCATCAAATCCATGCACCACCATTGCATGTTTAACATCTAGATTTTTAAGAACATCTGCAATTATCTCCACATATTCCGGGTCAAAAACCCCTAGAAGTTGTATATCTGCATTTGCAGGTGAGGTTAAAGGACCCAGTATGTTGAACACAGTTCTTATTCCCAGCTCCTGTCTCACTGGCATGATCCTTTTCATTGAAGGATGGAAATTTGGTGCGAATATGAAGGAGATCTTACAGGTTTCGATACATCTTTCAACAGAAGTTTTATCACAGTTTATGTTCACACCCAGGGCTTCGAGGATGTCAGCACCCCCACACTTACTGGTTATGCTTCTGTTTCCATGTTTTGCTATGGCAACATCGGATGCAGCTGCTATAATTGCGGCTGTGGTGCTTATGTTGAATGTTTTAAGCCTGTCTCCCCCTGTACCGCAGGTGTCCACCAGTGGAAGGTCAGTTTCAGGTGAAACTTCGATGCATAACTCCCTCATGGCCTTTACAAAGCCTGTTATTTCGTCTGCTGTTTCACCCTTCATACTGAGTGCAGTTAAAAATGCTGCTGTCCTTATTTCTCCAGCTTCCCCACTGGTCATTTCCATCATAGAGGTGTAGGCTTCATCTTGAGTCAGGTCATTTCCAGCTACAACCTTTTTGAGACATTCAGATATCATTTTGTGTGCGTCCTAGATCTTGGTTGATTGTTTAAGTTCACTGCAGAATTTACCGATGTCTTCGAGTGCCTTGTCTTTGTTGTCCAGGTTATCTGTGATGATGTTTATGATGGCACTGGCAACTATTGCACCGTTGGATCCTGATTTTATAACGTCCTTCACATGTTCAGGTTTTGAAATTCCGAATCCAACTGCGATTGGTAGATCTGTACGATCTTTAACTCTGGTTATGAGATCAACTGTGCTTGTTTGGATGTCTGATCTTGCGCCCGTCACTCCCATGACAGCCACAACGTAGAGAAATCCTGATGCGTGTTTAGCTATTTCATCGATCCTCTCGTTTCTGGTTGTTTGTGCAACCATGAATATTTGATTGACACCGTACTTGTCTGCCATTTCAACTGCGGATCCTGCTTCTTCTATTGGAAGGTCTGCTGCAAGAATTCCAGTTACGCCTGCTTCACTGGCACGTTTGTAGAATGTTTCAATGCCCTTCCTGTAGATGAGGTTGTAGTAGACAAGTAGTCCTATGGGTACCTGGGTGAATTCACGAATTCTTTCTATGAATTGGAAACATTTCTCGGTGGTCATTCCAGAGCCAAGTGAACGGATATCTGCTGTTTGTACACTTGGACCGTCTGCAACAGGATCACTGAATGGGAATCCTATTTCCAGTGCGTCTGCCCCGTTCTCAACGAATTTTTTAACGATTTCGATGGATGTTTCAAAGTCAGGGTCACCTGCAACTACAAATGGTATGAATGCTCCTTCCTTCTTGTTTTTAAGTTCTTCAAATACTTCATTGTAGGTCTTGGTTTTCTGGTTGTTTGGGTTCATACTTCCACCCCCATTTCCTTGGCAACTATGAACATGTCTTTATCTCCCCTTCCAGACAGGTTTATGATGATTGTTTTTCCTTTGTTCTCTTCCTTTGATGCGTATTTTTCTGCGTATGCAACTGCATGTGAGCTTTCAAGTGCAGGGATGATTCCCTCGTATTTGGAGAGTAGTTCAAATCCTCTGAGTGCTTCTTTGTTGGTTACTGCCACGTAGTTTGCACGTCCTGTTACCTTCATGTGTGCATGTTCAGGTCCCACACCAGGATAATCTAACCCTGCTGAAACTGAATGTGCCTCATTTATTTGGCCATCTTGGTCCTGAAGTACGAAGGATAATGAACCGTGGAGAATTCCTTCTGTACCCTTGCACAGAGTTGCCCCTGTTCTTGGTGTTTCAGTTCCATCACCACCACCCTCAACACCTATGAGTTCAACTTCATCATCAGCAGCGAATCCTGCAAATATTCCCATGGCATTACTACCCCCACCAACACATGCAATGACTGCATCTGGAAGTTTGCCCTCCTTCTCCATGATCTGCCTTCTGGCCTCTTCTCCTATGACGCTCTGGAAGTGTTTAACCATGGTTGGGTATGGGTGTGGTCCCATTGTTGAACCTATTAGGTAGTGTGTGTTTTCCACGTTGGTGATCCAATCCCTGAAAGCCTCATTAATAGCATCTTTAAGTGTTTTTGAACCTGTTTCGACTGGAATAACCTTTCCTCCAGAGAGTTCCATCCTGAAAACATTCATCTTCTGCCTTTCAACATCTTCACTACCCATGTACACATCTGCAGGCAGTTTAAACAGTGCACCAACAACAGCTGTTGCTATTCCATGCTGTCCAGCCCCTGTTTCTGCTATTAATCTGGTTTTTCCCATGTACTTTGCAAGCAGTCCCTGGCCCAGCGTGTTGTTTATTTTATGGGCTCCTGTGTGGAGCGTGTCCTCACGCTTCAAGTACACCCTACACCCAAACTTCTTTGACAAATTTTCAGCGTAGTAAAGGTTGGTTGGTCTGCCTGCGAATTCCTTTAAATAAAATTTGAGTTCTTCATTAAATTCAGGATCGTCCTTGTACTTGTAAAAGGCCTCTTCAAGCTCTTCAAGTGCGGGTATGATGAGTTCGGGAACAAATATTCCCCCGTATTTACCAAATTTACCATCTTCCAACATTTTTAATCACTTCCAAATAATTATTATATTTTTTATCCACGAAGAAAGATTATTTTCTTCTAAATTAAGGTTCCAATGACATATTAAACCTTTTAAGTCAGTTCAAGGAGTTCTTTAAGCTGTTTGGAATTTTTTATTCCTGGAGCATCTTCCACTCCTGAGTTAACATCGACGTAGTCAAACACTTTTTCCAGGACTTCCTTCCTGTTCTTTATTATTGCCGTGTTTATTCCGCCTGCAAGAAATATTTCAACGTTATTATCTGCATTTTTTGCAGTTTCAACTGCTTCTAATGCTATTTCCATTGGTATCTGTTTTCCTGTGCCACCACTTTTACCTTTCATTTGATAGTCCAGTACAAGTGCATCACAGCAAAGTGCAAATTCCTCTATTTCCCTTTTCTTTTCAGATGTAAGTACTGTTTCACCGTTTTTGGTTTCTGTTGAATCTTTGGACAGTCCCACTGCCCTGATTATTTTAAGGTGGGCTTCAAATGGGTTTCTTTCATAATTTTCTATCCACCTGAGATACTTGATCTGGTTGGGTGTGAGGGAGTGGAGTTGAACATTTCTCACCCCTGTCTTCTTCATCTTCATGACCACTTCTTCAATATCTGCAGGTTCTAAGACTAGGACAGCTTTCTCCTTATTTTTCATTCCAGATCGTAGGTTTTTAATTTCTTTGAGGCTCAAATTTCTCTTGGACCTGTCGATGTTTATGAAGCCCATGAGCTCTGCACCTGATTCTTCGCATCGGGTTAGATCCTCTGACCTGGTGATTCCACAGACTTTGATCTTCATGTTCTACCAACCTTTAAACCTTTAACAGATTGTATGATATTTTTAGCTGCATTGTACATATCTTCAGTGTTTGCAGTTCCCATGATTGCAGATCCAACAAGTATTGCATCTGCCCCATATCCTGCTACTTTTTTTGCGTCTTCCGGACCTTGAACACCACTTTCAGATACCAGGATCACTTCTGGCGGTACGCTGCTTGAAAGTTTTTGGGTGGTTTTAAGATCCACACTGAAGTTATGGAAGTTTCTGTTGTTTACTCCCAGTACATCGGCACCTGCAGCCAGTGAATGTTCAATATCTTCTCTGTTTTTGCATTCCACTATGTAGCCGAGTTCAAGTTCGCTGCAGAGGGATATTCCCTCCTTAATATCTGGATAAACATCATTCATTAACAAAACAGCATTTGCTCCCGCGAGTTTGGCTTCGTAAATTTGATATTCATCCATTAAGAAGTCTTTCCTTAGTATTGGAAGCTCGATGATATTTTGTGCTATCTTAATATTTTCCAAGCTTCCATTGAAATAGTTTTCCTCAGTTAAAATTGAAACAGCACTTGCATCTGCCTTTTTAAAAACTTCGAGAGCATCTTGAATTTTTGAATCAGATATGTGTCCCTTGGAAGGTGATGCTGGTTTAAATTCACATATCACAGCCACATCCTCATCATGATTAATGGACCCTTTGAAATCTTTAAAAGACCGGTTACTTTTTGAGTTACCTTTATTTGAGTCTAATCTGTCCAACAGTGTTTCGAGGGGAACTTTTTCTTTGAGTTCCTCCAGGGTTTCCCTTCTCTTTATGAGTATTTCTGATATGGACGGCCTTGTTTTCATTGGTTAATCTCCAGGAAATTTTTGAGTATCTGGATTCCATGGTCTGTACCAACTGATTCAGGATGAAATTGAAGTCCGTAAATGGGTTTTTCAAGGTGTTTTATTCCCATTATCATGTCATCCTGTGTTCTGGCAGTTACTTCAACACACTCAGGTATGGTTTCTTCACTGCAGGATAATGAATGATATCTGGCTGCAGGTAGTGGGTTTTCAAGCCCCTTGAACAATCCTTTTCCATCGTGAACTATGGAGCTTTGCTTACCATGCACAGGTTGGTTTCTTACAATTTCACCTCCAAATGCGGCAAAAATACCTTGATGTCCCAGGCAAACTCCAAGTATTGGTATTTCACCACCAAGTTCCAGTATAACTTCGGTGCAAACCCCGAAGTCCCTCTTGTTCCCAGGGTTTCCAGGTCCTGGTGATATTACTATGCTGTCTGGTTCAAGTTTTCTTATCTCGTCCAGGTTGAGTTCATCATTTTTAACAACTTTTATCTCTGGATCTAGCTGTCCAATGAGTTGGTAAAGGTTGTAGGTGAATGAATCATAGTTATCAATTATTAGTATCATGTTATCTAACCTCAAAAAAGAAGATTTATTTTTTTGGAGTGTTCTCCAGGTTGTTTCCTGATCGAAGTGCTGTTAAAAGTGCTCCGGCCTTGTTTTCTGTCTCGTAATATTCTTCTTGGGTAACTGAATCGTAGACAATTCCTGCGCCTGCCTGTACAGTTGCGTGATTGTCATGACACACCATTGTTCTGATGGTTATTGCAAAGTCTGCATTTCCATTGAGTGCGAAGTATCCAACAGCACCTGCATAGGGTCCCCTTGGTACCTGTTCAAGTTCGTCGATTATTTCCATTGCACGAATTTTAGGTGCTCCACTCAGTGTTCCTGCTGGGAACATGGCTTCAAATGCGTCCAC
>JAEZAV010000180.1 GCA_023430285.1 Methanobacteriota archaeon
AGAAATGGAACCCTGATAAATGGTAACGGGGGAAAACCCATAAAAAATGCCGCAGTTTTAATAAAAGACAATATAATTATTGCTGCAGGCTCTGAAAAAACCATTGAAATTCCAAAAAATGATCTGATGATCATAGATGCTGAAGAATGCTTCATCCTACCAGGATTTATTGATGCACACGTGCACCTAATGACTGAAGGATTCGCAAGAGAAGACACCATATACACTCCACACTCACTTTACTTTTACAATGCAATGGAATTCATGAAAAAAACCATATTTGCAGGCATAACAACCGCAAGAGATGCTGGATTGGCAGATGTAGGAGTTAAAATGGCCATTGATAACGGTTTGATCACCGGTCCTAGGCTACAAATATCTGTAGCCCCCCTGACAATTACAGGAGGTCACTTTGATTTCTGGCTGACTTCAGGATTTGATATCAAACCCCTGTATCCAGGTCTTCCAGATGGAATAGCAGATGGACCTGAAGCTGTGAGAAAAAAAGTTCGAGAAGTCATGCGTAGCGGGGCAGATTTTATCAAAGTGATGGTTACAGGCGGAGTCATAAGTGCTAATGACAAACCAGAACATCCCCAATTCACACTTGAAGAATTGAAAGTGATGGTTGAAGAAGCCAGATTTAGGGATTTGCAAGTTGTGGCCCATGCACATGGAAATAAAGGCATTTTAAACGCTGTTAAAGCAGGAGTAAATTCTGTGGAGCACGGAACCTGTTTGGATGATGAAAGTATTGGGCTCATGCTGGAAAATAACACCTACTTAGTACCGACATTTCTTGCAATGAAGATAAACAAAGAAATGGCAGAGGATGAAACCTCATCAATTCCTGATTGGAGTCGTGACGATGCCATAAGAATGCAAAAGGTGCATGAAACCAATATGCGAAGGGCATACAAAGCAGGTGTTAAGATTGTCATGGGAACAGATTCAGGAGTAGTGCCCCACGGCCAAAATTTGAAGGAATTAGGATACTTGTGTGACATTGGAATGGATCCAATGGAAGCCATAGTCGCAGGAACCAAACGGGCTGCAGAAAGTTTAGGATTGGACAGCGAAGTTGGTACATTAGAAGCAGGAAAACTTGCAGACGTGGTTTTAAGCAAAAAGAATCCGCTGGAATATATAAAAACACTGGGAAATCCAGACAACATAGTCCTGGTAATCAAAGACGGTGTCATAGTCAAAAATATCCACTCAATAAATTAAAATTAAAATTACTGGAAGCAAAGAAAATGGTTAATCAACCCAAAAAAAATGCGAATATAAAAATTTCTGGAATGGGCTGTGCATCCTGTGCACTCAACATTGAAAAATCCTTGAATGAACTGGAAGGTGTGGAAACAGCCACAGTCAATCTTGGAACAGAAGAGGCCAGTGTGAATTATGACCCTGAAAAACTCCAGTTATCAGATTTAACAGACGCCGTTGAAGAAGCGGGTTACGAAGTTGTTAACGAAAAAAGTACCATCAAAGTAGGTAGTATGAGTTGTGCAATGTGCGTTAAAGCCATTGAGGATGGATTAAACAAATTGGACGGCGTGAGTGACGTCAATGTGAATCTTGCATCAGAAAAGGCGTATATTACTTATAATCCTGCAATGGTTGGTGTTAAGGAATTTAAAAATACCATAGTCGATCTTGGTTACGATTATCTTGGAGTAGAGGGAGAAGAAACCCAAAATTTAGAGGAAGAATTAATAGAGAAGGATCTCAAGGGTAAGAGGAACAGAATAATTGTGGCATTTGGATTTGCCATTCCCATAATGATACTGATGTTTAGTAACATCACCACTCCCATTCCAATGACTTACTTGTTCCTGATAATATCCATTTTACCGTTTATCTACGTGAGCTACCCAATATTCAGTGCAGCTTACAGATCCCTTAAAAATGGAAATCTGGATATGGATGTCATGTATTCTATGGGTATCGGAGTTGCATATGTTTCCAGCGTGCTTGGAACCTTCAGTATTTTACTCACACCAGAATTCATGTTTTATGAAACTGCACTCATGCTTGCTGGTTTTTTAATGTTGGGCCGTTATCTTGAAACCCGGGCCAAGGGAAGAACATCTACCGCCATTAAAAAACTTGTGGGTATGCAGGCAAAAACAGCCACAGTACTGAGAGATGGTAAAGAAGTTCTAATATCGGTTGAAGATGTGGAAATAGGCGATATTATCGTGGTTAAACCTGGTGAAAAGATACCTGCCGATGGAGTTGTTTGTTCAGGAGAAAGTTACGTGGATGAAGCTGCAATAACTGGTGAACCAATTCCTGTGCTTAAAAATAAAGGTAAAGATATTGTAGGCGGGACAATTAACAAGAATGGAACTTTAAATTTTAAAACAACTAAAGTAGGAAAAGACACTGTTCTGGCACAGATTATTAGGTTGGTTGAAACTGCGCAGGGTTCCAAACCCCCAGTTCAAAAAATCGCTGATAAAGCTGTGACCTACTTCATTCCAACAGTTCTAACCATAGCCATAGTGGCATTTATTGTCTGGTATCTACTCCTGGGAAGTTCTCTGCTTTTCGGTTTAACAGTCTTAATATCCATTTTGGTTGTTGCATGTCCCTGTGCCCTTGGATTGGCAACACCCACAGCCATCACAGTGGGGCTAGGAAGAGGTGCAGAACTAGGAATTCTAATTAAAAATGGTGATGCGCTGGAAATATCTGAAAAGCTTACAACAATACTTTTCGATAAAACAGGCACACTAACAAGGGGCAAACCCGAAGTTACAGATATGATTAGCTTTGAATTAGACAGAAACGAATTATTGTTCTACGCTGCAACTGTGGAATCAAAATCGGAACACCCCCTTGCAGACGCAATAGTCAAGAAGGCCCATACAGAAAATTTATCACTGGGAGAAGTGGAAGAATTTGATAGTTTCGGAGGGAAAGGTGTCAAAGCAGTTGTTAACACGAAAAATATCATCATAGGAAACAGATCTTTGCTAAGGGAAAAAAATATAGAAGTTAACAGTGAAATCGAAGCTAATATATTTAAAATTGAAAAGGAAGGAAAAACTGTCATTTTGGTTGGAATTGACAATGTATTAGCAGGATTAATAGCGATTGCTGATACTATAAAACCAAGCACAGCAAATGCAATAGCTGAACTCAAGAAGATGGGCCTCAAAATCGCCATGATCACTGGTGATAACGAAAGAACAGCTAAAGCAATAGCTTCACAAGTGGGTATTGATGATGTCATTTCAGAAGTCCTGCCCCAAGATAAATCTGCTGAAGTCAAAAGGTTGCAAGATGATGGTGAGACAGTTTCCTTTGTGGGAGATGGTATAAATGATGCTCCTGCACTTGCACAAGCAGATGTTGGAATAGCCTTGGGAAGCGGTACTGATGTGGCAATTGAAAGCGGTGACATTGTACTGATAAAGGACGATATCATGGACAGTGTTGCAGGGGTTCAACTTTCTAAAAAGGTAATTTCCAGGGTTAAACAGAATTTGTTCTGGGCATTTGCATACAACGTGGTGTTAATACCTGTGGCTGCAGGAATACTTTACGCCCCATTTGGAATCTTGTTCAGACCAGAGTATGCTGGTTTTGCCATGGCTCTGAGTTCTGTTACAGTTGTAAGTCTTTCCTTGATGTTGAAGGGTTATTTACCTCCTGCAAAGAAATTAGAAAAAATATAAATTTTATGAAATATATCATTGAAGTTTGCTAAAAAAAATGTTTAGGAGTGATTTTGAATGGCGATAGATCCAATATGTAAAATGGATGTGGATGAAAAAACTGCAAAGTGGGTCAGTGAATACAATGGAAAAAAATACTACTTCTGTGCTCCGGGTTGTAAAAAAACCTTCGAAGAAGATCCAGAGAAGTACATTGAAGAATAGTTAAATAAATATTTAAAATCCAGTATATCTCTTTAAACTTGAAAAATAAGGAATATAATTAGTTTAATATATTCCTTATTAATTCAGGTTTAATACACATCTTCCTTCATTATTTCCCTTAAAACAGCAGTGGCATAACAACCCTTTGGGATTGAAAA
Organism: Methanobacteriota archaeon; assembly: GCA_023430285.1. Lineage (GTDB taxonomy): Archaea > Methanobacteriota > Methanobacteria > Methanobacteriales > Methanobacteriaceae > Methanobacterium_B. The sequence goes on from JAEZAV010000180.1 coordinate 4,055, forward strand.
TTCTGTTAATACCCCTTCAGGAGTCAGCTCTGCCGAAACATCCCATATTTTAAATCTCATAGCCCTTCGAAGTCCATGACTTCCTAATCTTGGAGTTTTAGGACATTCAAACTCTTCAAGTTTGATGTTTTCCTCATCCATCACTTTTTGTTCAAGTTTTCCCACCACTCCCCCTGCCAATGGCACCTTTGTACCGTAAAGGGGAGATGTGGGGTGTATTTCAAAGTTTTTTATTCTTTCTTCAACTGTTTCAACATCAAATTCATGGACCAAATGCTCTTCATTGTCTATTAAAATATCTCCTTCAACATATTTGTTGAGTCCAAGCTTTGCTCTTTCGCTTACAGCCCTGTTAAACAGGTAAGATTGATAAGCATGAACAAACATTCGCTTTAATGGTTTTGGCAAGCTTTCAATCGCAATTATATACGATTTTTCCGTTAATTCACCTTTTCTACGTTGGAGGTTTAGGAGTTCCCTTAACAACATCTTTTCGTAGCGCATGGATCCCGGCATTGTTTGGTAGGCTTCTTCAAGTTTTCCTTCGTCGTAAAGGCTTCTGGCTTCCTTTATATGTTCCTTTTCCTTAGGGTATGGATTTCCAATATAGGCATCAACCGCACCTTTAACATCGTTGTGTACCAGGTACTCTCCAACTACATGGGTGTTAGATCTTTCCTTTCCAAATCTTTGCCATCCATAGTAGTTAGGTACCCCTGTTTCAATTAGATGATTTAGAACATCCTGAGCCGTTTTAACATCATTTTCTGGATCTTCAGTATTTCGGATCAATATTTTGAATTTGTTACCGACTAATTGCCCTATTCGAAGCTTTTTCTCGTTCTGCTTGATGTCCAGTACTTCCACATTGTACAGTTTGTCAGTGATCGATTGGATTTCTTCCACACTACTGTTTGAAACACATAACCATTGGCGTGTTCTTGCAGTTTTATCCTTCATTCCTGCAAATCCCATTCTTTTTCTGCTGATTTTGAGTTCCTTTGCTATATCCAAAACCACGTCCAGAGTGTTTCTACCAATTTTTTCGATGAATATCCATGTGTTTGGACCATTTCCACTGGGCAGGCTCAATGGTATTTCTTCCACATAAAAATCTTCCCTTTCATTTCTTATTGAACCCCCAATACCTTTATTATCAGTTTCGTAAGTTTCGGCGTTTAACATGGACTATTTCTCCTTAAAATTTCATGAATATGATTTGTAACTATTTGATTCGGATGTTTATTCTTAGTTCTGACAACAATGAATTTCATTGTAGTAGCTGACTATTTTGTTAAAGATTTTGAAGTTATTAAATAATCTTAATTGTGTGACTTTATGTATGGACATCTAAAAATTAAAAAAATTTTAGTATCCTTTATAATCATCTGCGGTCTACTAATCTTTTAGGTCTGCCACTTATCTTGTAAAATTCAAGACCTTCCGGTTCAGTAAAATTGAAGATGATGTTGAATGTTCCATCTGAGTGTGCTTGACGTAGACCAGGTTTGAATTTTAGGAAAGTTTCCAAGAAATTATTTTCTACTGATTCAACATCACAGTTTGGAGGATTTTCACATTCCATACTCACCCTTAGTGTTGTTTCTTCTTCATCCCCATAAAGAAAAGCCTCGTACTCTCCTGTTAAATATTCCATATTATCCCTTTGGAACACTCCCTGTTCCACATCCACCTTGTTGAATGGGAAACCCCCCACGTAAACTGTTTCTGCTTCCCTCTGAGGATTCATAATTTTCATATGTGTCCTGCCGCACGAACATTTTTCCCTTGAAACCACTGTTGTGGTGTCATCTGTATCGTAGTTAATGAGTAAATTTCCAGTTTTCCCACCTTCCGGTATTAACGTGGTTAAAACTATTCTGCCACACTCCCCATCATTCACAAAGTCCTTTAGTTCTGGATCGTATACATCGAGGTGTACCAAATCCTCAGGAACGTGGAGTCCGGATTTCATCCTGCACTCTCCACACATGGTGCCCTCAGTACTTCCATAGGTGTTGTACACCGGAACATCCCAAACTTCTTCTAAATATTTTCTTGATTCTTCTGGAAAGCTTTCTCCTCCTGCAATAAGTCTTTTTATACTTGATTCCTTAGGATCTAAACCTGCAGATTTCATTCTTTTTGCTAACCTTAGGAGTTTGAATACGCTGCCCACGATTCCTGTTGGTTGGTAGTTTTGGATGATTCTGATTGGAAATGAACATTTACCCTCAGGAATTATGCTCATGTTGATTTTGTGTGCCCCCAGTGTCATGGTATTAGCACCTACATTCATCCCATATGATGCGCATATAACTACCCTATCTCCTTCTCCAAAATTTTGTGAAACAAATGCACGAGCATATTTTTCTGCATACCTCTGCCAATCATCCCAAGTTAAAAAAAATGATTTTGGAACTCCGCTGGTTC
>JAEZAV010000013.1 GCA_023430285.1 Methanobacteriota archaeon
AATTTGGACTCTGCAATCAACACGGCACAAAAATCGAACAAACTGATATTCGTGGATTTTTATGCTGACTGGTGTGGATACTGCAAACAACTCGATGAAAAAACCTACCCAAATGGGAAGGTGGAGGAGGTAATGGCACAGAAGTACGTGGCAGTGAAGGTTAACGTTGATCAAAATCCTGATCTAGCATCGAAGTACAGTGTCTATGGACTGCCCACCCTCGTAATAATGGATTCAAACGGTAATGAAATTAAACGAGTGGAAGGTTATCAAACACCCTCTGATTTGTTAAATATACTCTAGGTGAAACATGGTTCTTGGTTATTTAGCATCGTTCAGTGCAGGGATTCTTTCTGTGATATCTCCCTGTGTAATTCCGCTTATTCCAATTGTTGTGGGTCATTCACTTTTAAAAAGGGATTATAATGAAATTTTAACTTTCACTTCCGGATTCTTCCTGGTATTTGCAGTGTTAACTCTTTTAATTGGGATTTTCACCCTTGCAATAACCCATTACCTCTTTTATTTCAGGGTGGCAGCTGCCATCTTGATTATTTTAATGGGAATAATTTTCATGTTGAACAAAAACATGTTCAATTTTTCGTACAGATTGAAACATGAAAACCAAAGATTTGAATCGTTTATTGCAGGTATTTTGACATGTGTAGCATGGTCTCCATGTTATGGCCCTTACATAGTTGCTATTGCAGCCTACAGTGCATCAACTGGCAACTGGTTTTACAGCGTTTCAAACATGATAATATACTCGTTAGGATTCAGTTTTTCCATTTTTATCATAGCCCTATTAATATCTAGGATAAATATTGAGGGGCTGATGAAACATTACAATAAAATTAGAATGGTTTCAGGTGCAATGATAATCATTGCAGGGATCTACTTATTATTCGGGTACCTGTAAAGAATAATATTAATAAATTGACCGCACTTAGATGAAGGGATGTTAAGGTGATACAATGAAAATTGGATTTCTGGGATTTGGAGAGGTGGCAACAACCTTTTCATTGGGACTTAAAGAAAAGGGGGTGGATGTTTACACATGCCTAAATGGGAGAAGTCCTAGAACTGTAGAAAATGCAGTTAATTCTGGCGTGAAATTGTGCAACTCCCATAGAGAACTTGCAGAAAAATCAGACATACTATTCTCGTCAGTTGTACCTTCAATGGCAGTTGAAGTAGCAAAAAAGGTAGGTAACCATTCTAGGGGGATATATGTTGATATTAACAATGTATCTCCAAGCACTGTTAAAACTGCTCTTAGTAAAATAAAAAATGGAAGAACAGTTGATGCAGCAATAATTGGGTCTGTTAAAAGGAATGGATTGAAAGTTAAAATTATTGCATCGGGCGCATCGGCTGAAGAAATTCTAAGCTTGAATGAACATGGCATGAAGATTATTTCGGTGGGTCAAAATGCGGGGGATGCTTCAACAATCAAACTCCTAAGAAGTGCTTATACCAAGGGAGTTTCAGCACTCCTGTACGAATCTTTGTACCATGCATACAAACTAGGCATAAATGAAGAAGTTTTAGAATGCATCTCAGAAACTGAAACTGGAGATTTCACTGAATCTGCAAATTCAAGAATAGTTTCAGCAGCTTTCCATGCAAAACGTCGTGCAGAAGAGATGGATGAAGTAGTAGAATTTTTATCTGAATTTCAAAACCCCCTCATGGCACAAGCAACCTCAAAATTTTTTAAAAACCTTTCTGAAACCCTACAAAAACCATCTAAACGGCCAGAGAATTATACTGATGTTTATAAACTTTTAAATGGGGAATGAAAATTGCGATCTTTATCTGGTTGGAAAGGATGCACATATAAATTTATTTCACTGAACAACCAAAGTAATAATTAGTACATAAATTTGGAGGATTTCCATGAAGTTTGAAGAACACGCTCAAGAGTGTAATGATGCCCTAAATGAACTTGTTGGTAAAAAAGTCCTTGATATAGAGTTTAAACCATATGATAACAATTGTTGGAGAATATACATCAGTACTGACAGTGGGAAAATGGTTATGAGCTTTTGTAAAGATTGGTTGTGTCCTGAAGTCGAAAATAGAGGTTAGATAATTCTAATTTAACTATTTTTAAAGGGACAGTTGATGGAAGGGTCATGTAAAAATATTTTCCAAACTCTTTTAATTCCAGATTTCACGGGTTAATTGGCTTTTTTAGGGTATAATTTGAATGGTATGCATTCTGATCTGAACTTGAAATAATTCATGCTCACAGATTGAAAAGCGATTAAAATGTTGTTAACTCGAAAATCCAGATTGAAATTATCATTTGAAGATCAATTTGGCAATAGAGTTTGATATGTGAATTGGATTATGAAGATAAAATAGGGAATAATTGAAATATATTTTATTTTGGTTTCAAATGTTTCTAAAACAAATTTTACAAAATCGTATTGAAGTGGCTTACAAATTTAGAATTTAAAAGATGAAAAATTTAGAAAATGGAGAATTAATCTGATGAATAAAAGTGATACAAACATGGAATCTTCGAAATCCGGAGCAGACAAAAGGGTAGAAATGATAACAGGAGATCCTAAAAGGGCAATAAGGACTCTTTCAGTTCCAATGATACTTTCCATGTTGCTTATGATGGCTTACAACCTGGCTGATAGTATATGGGTTGCGGGCTTAGGACCCAATGCCTTGGCTGCGTTGGGTTTTGTTTCACCACTTTTTATGATGGTTGTTGGTTTGGGTAACGGTCTCGGTGCCGGTGCCAATTCCTTAATTTCAAGATGTATAGGTGCTGATAACAAGAGAGGATCAGACAATGCAGCTATACATTCATTAATTCTAGCCTTCGCAGTATCTTTACTCCTTACAATACTTCTCCTCCTGGTACTCCCAATCATTTTAAGGATTATGGGTGTGGGTCCTGCCTTTGATCTGGCAATGCAATATGGAGAAATAGTGTTTGGCGGGTTGATATTTATGATACTTGCAAATGTTGCATCCGGAGTACTCAGGGCAGAAGGGGATGTGAAAAGGCCCATGTATGCCATGATGGCCACAGCAATCTTGAATATTGTATTGGATCCCATCTTCATCTACTACTTCGGACTTGGAGTTGCTGGAGCAGCATGGGCAACTGTGATATCATCAGCAATATCAGCAGCCATTATCATGTACTGGCTTCTCCTAAAAAAGGATACCTACGTGTCACTATCCAGAAAAGATTTCACTGCCAGTTGGAAGGTTGTAAAAAATATTCTATCTGTGGGAATACCAGCAAGTGCAGAATTTTTTGTCATGTCCCTACTGGGTATTTTTGTCAACATGATGCTGGTATTTGCAGGGGGAACAGAAGCAGTGGCAGTTTACACCGCAGGATGGAGAGTTGTGATGATAGCAATGATACCTCCAATAGGAATAGGTACTGCAGCAATCACAGTGGCAGGTGCAGCTTACGGTGCTAGAAGATATAATAATGTGTTAACCGCATTGAATTACTCTGTGAAACTCGCAGTAGCGATAGCAACAGTACTTTCTGTGGGAATCTTCATATTTGCATCGAGCATTGCAACCATATTCTCATACTCTGCCCAGAGTTCGTTTTTGGCCCCTTCAATCGCAGCATTTCTACAGGTGATGTGCCTGTTTTTAATAACTGTACCCCTTGGTATATCCGCAAGTTCAGTATTCCAGGGAATGGGCAAGGGCCTCACATCCCTTATACTCACAGCACTAAGAGAACTAATATTCATACTTCTCTTCTCATACTTACTTGGTATGGTGCTGAACTTTGGAGTGTATGGAATATGGTGGGGAATAGTATTAGGAGGAGCCATAGGATGTTTAATAGGATATCTATGGGCATTAAGATATATTAGGGGACTGATAAAAAGCTATAAAAATAATAAATCTCCTGAAGAAGCAATTAATTAAATTATACATTAAATGGGGAATTCCTCATTATTTATTGTGCCCTATAAAAAGAGTGGGAAATTTAAAAGGAAATAGGGATGTTAATCTCCAACAGATATTCTAACCCTCCATCCTTCAGGTTTTTCTACTAGCTTTCCTGTGATTGGGATGAAATGGGAGTCAATCAAAAGTCTGAGGTAGGTTACATGGTGTGCTGGAAGTCTTAAAGGACTTTTTATCTTACGATCCTCAGCCCGAATTTCACAGCAGAGCCTATCATTTTTATCCACGTAGAAAAGGGCGTCCATATCTTGTTTAAGAGATTCTGTTTCAAAACTCCTGAGGTGCATTCCTGCATCAAAAAATTTCACACGTTTCTGTTTAGATTTGACACCGCTCCTAAATTTATTATGGGCCTCTGAAGCAGAATATCCTTTACTAGACATTGATGAAACGTACCATGCCCTCTGTATAACTTGATCAACAGTCATATCTGGGGGGATGATGCCTTTATCTTCGTAGTTTTTTATAAGATCATAAACTTCTTGCCTTGTTACATTCATTTCAACGGCACTTGCAGCTAACCTTGTCAGCACTGGACCGTAACCAGCCATTCTAAATGATGCCCATATTTTATCTTCATTATGATAACTTCTTCCTGCAACAATTGAATTTACAGCATCAGCATTCATATGTGCAATATTATTCAAATTTGCCCTGGAAAATGTGTTTAAACGTTTGGTTAAATCTCTGAGGTTTCTTTTTCCAGGGATGGTTCCTTTTTTGATTTCTTTTTCCAGGATCCTTACAGTGGAATCTGGGAGAAGTTTCTGCACTCCCTCTGGAATCTTCATATTGTTTTCAAGAATTTCCCTTCTTATCATCCTTCCAGAAATTTTGTCACCTTTAATCTTGTGTTCTGGGATGATATGAAATTTCAGATTTTTCCCGTACTTCTTCTTAAGAAATTCGTTTACAGCAAACCATCTGATCACGTTTCTGTTGGGTAGAGTTCGAGGTATACCACTGAAAATTCCTTTACTTGCAAAACCAGCGGCATATTTCTTGATTTTAGAGGTAGATACGTCTGCTGCATCTACGTAGTCCACTACACCATCTTCGATCATCATGGCTATTCTTACGGGAACTGTGTATGCAAGTGTCAATCTATGGTGAAGCCCTTCAATAGGAATTACCTCATCTGCACCAGCTTCAAGAGCCATTCTTCTTCTGGCATCGTAACTCACAAAGAAAGGAGCGTGATTTGCACTGAACCCCTTGTTTAGATAGATAACCACATCTTCATTTTTTTTATCTGCAAGTTCACGGGCCTTGTCAATTAGTTTAACATGGCCTAAATGTACTGGATCAAAATCTGCGCTAATGCCAATCATTTTTTATCACATAAAATTTATTAATTGTTTATTATATTGAAATATGAATAATTTTTGAGGAGGATCCTAATTTCAAGCATGAATCTCCATGTTTTTACATAATTTTCCTGAAACTAACTATCCAATTTAATCTATAAATTTTTATCAAGATATAGATGTTTGATCATCCGAGTAGATTCAACTATTTTTAATAATTTTCCCTTTGAGGGGTTCTGTTGCAACGGCACCAATTAACAGACCCAAAGAAATTGCCACTATCGTCATTGCAACAACCACCGAATAATTCAGGGCAGTTAAATAGTTTTGATTAACCAGTGTAGCCAAACTCAGAAAGCTCAGTGCACCTGGAACAAGTATCCAAAATGCTGGCATGATGGAGATAAAACTTGGAGTTCTATGTTCCTGCCTTTCAACTATAGTGCCGCTTATTGCCATTAATAAAGAACCTAGAAATGCTCCGAATAAACTTCCTAATAAATGGTTTCCTATAATTTGACCAAAGAAAGCCACGTAAACAATCAGTAAAACCCATGGTAAATCTTTATTTTTTATGGACATAAACAGATACATTCCTATTGTAAACATGAATACTCCCAAGTAGGGAGCCCACCATCCAAGGGCGTTTGCGGTGTTGGTTACAAAGAATTTTGGTTCTTGAAATCCTGTGACTTGAATACCTATCAGCACTCCAAACAAAATTAATAACAAAATTGCTGTGCCGTAGATAACTCTGCTTGATCCTGAAATTATTTCTCCATAGGCCAGTTCAAACATTCCTGTTGTGAGTGTTGCGCCGGGAAGGAAATACGCTAAGGCTGGAAGTAACATGGTAACAGAACCTGCAATCAAACCCGCTTTTAATGACCAAAGAAATATTGATGAAACAATAAATGCAGCTATTACTGGCAATACTAGCATGAAACGATTACGTCCCCTGCTAAGAATTAGTATTATGCCTATTATGGCCCCTAAAAACCCAGAAACAATCAACTGTTCTGGAGTGGGCTGTAACAGCATTCCTATACCCATGGAAAAAAGAATATATCCAATCAGTATGCCAACAGGTCCAAAGCAATGTTTTTCGGCCAAAATTTGTCTTAAACATTTTTTGGCTTCTTTAGGTGATATTTGGGCCTTTTCGACCTTGTAAACAAGGTCATATATTTCAGAAACTTGATTCAAGGGTAATATTCCTGGTTTTTGGTTTGCAGCATTTAATGGTGCTGATTCATGTTCGCCAATCTTAATTAGAATCATGGTGGGAAAGATCAGAATTTCAGCTTCTTCCCCATAAGCATCGGCTATATTTTCCAGGATGTTAGTAATATCCACAACAGATATTCCTGAAGCAGTTAATGCTTTACCAAGTTCTGTCAGGAAATCTAAGAGCCCCTCTGATGAGACGTTCTTTCCTGCGTGTTTTTCATTCATTAAGATTGATCCTGTTAACTTGCTGGTTGAATTAAACCTATTTTTTTACTTTTTTCGAGAAATTCTTGTGGTTGATCTCGTGATGTTCGAGTAATCAACTTCTGCCTGCCATCTTGATTTGCACTCACAATCAAGGGTTTCTGGCAAACTTTGATCGAGGTTTGATTCTATGATCATGGCCTTTAATTTAGAGTTACATTTTTTACAGTTGTAAGGCCCTCTACTGCTTCCAAAACCTGCTGTATCCATAATAACTGGTATTTTTACCCCACTTCTAACTCTTTGAATAATTTCCATCACACTCCATATCCATGGAGGTTGATAGGAACCTTTCTTCCATAGTAGCTCCATTAGGGTGTCTTTATGTATGGTGGCCGGACAAAATGAGATTCTGCTTGCACCGGCAGATTCTGCGTAAAATGCCGAGTTTACAGCTTCTTCAATTGCATCTTTTTCCGAAGTTAGTATGGGTTTTACAAAGAGATAAGCCTTTGCACGAACATCACACTTCAATTCTGAGCTTTTGATGGCTTCAACAGCTTTTTCAAAGTCTTCCCTTGAAAAACCTTTGTTTATCTTTTTTTCCCTTGTATAATCGTTGGAAGTTTCAAGTCCAATTCCAATCTCAAATATTTTGTCTCCCAGGGCTTCACAACATTCCTTCAACACGTTTTCAGTGATGAATTCTGGTCTGGATTCAACAACAACTTCTTCAACCAACTCTTCATTTTTAAGAATTCCAAGTATTTCATTCCTGACCTTTGGTGGGATTTCCACGGGGTTAAGAAAACTGCCTGAAACAAATATTTTAACGGCAGTTTTTTCTTTAATGTCAAATCTAGAAAAACGATCCTTGAAGATGTCTATAAGTTCTTCTGAAGGCACATCTTCCAATGGAGAGTCTGCAACATAGCTGCACATACTACAACCACCAGATTCTGAAACTGCCCATGCACATCCGGATGTAGGTAAAACCATGTAAATTGCATTTCCCTTTCCGGAGTAGAGAATATCTTCTCCGGACCAACTTGCAGCCAAATCTTTGGCAGATTTTTTTTCCATTTTTGCGATTGCATTCTCTCTAATATCTTTGGTTAAATTTTCTATTTCCATTTAAAACCCTTGCCCAATAGTTAATGATCATGATTCATATAATTCTAAATAATTTTCTTAATATTATCATTTATCACTAATTAATATAGGTACATTGGATTGATAAAAACTGTGTATGAAATAAAATATCAT
>JAEZAV010000021.1 GCA_023430285.1 Methanobacteriota archaeon
ACGTTCAGGTAAAGTAACCTAGCTGCCCTATCTTCTGCAATTAATGTTCTTAGAGCCATTAATAGTACAATGATACCTAATATTTCGATTAGCATTATATTATAACCTCTGAATTCTTTATAGGATTGGTTGATTGCATGTTTTTAACATCCTATGTAAGTTCGGTGTACCTTCCCATTTTCTTCGCAATTTTACCCAATAATTTGGATGCGAGTGGATGGTGAAGTCCCTGTATCGTGACAATAGCTAAAACCATACCAACTATGAAATATTCCGGCCCTATTCCTATGAAAGATGCCAGATATATTATGACTGTTATTGTTAGTGCTCCAATTGTTCCAGCGTATCCTGGATCTGCACACAATCTGTTACCGAAGTAAACGAGTGCAGCTGCAATTAATCCCCCTTCTGGTGTGCCTATGGTAAAGCATGCAGCAGATGCTAGAAGTGTTCCTGCTGATGCATCAGGAGAACATACAATATTTCCCTGGAAAAATCCACCTGCAAGATCTCCGCCTCTCTTCTTAACTGCCCTTCCTATCACATCTGCACCTTTAACACCGGGTGCTTCAGGAAGCCCCATCCAAGTATCAATAATTACAAAGTTCAACCAGGAGAGTCCAGCTGCTATTGCAATGGCAAGAATTTCATTCATTATGATTCCTCCATAACAGGTTCAGGGAGTACTCTTTCTAGGATGTATTTGGAGAATAATGCAGTTATTATTCCTATAATAGCTGCCACCAACAGCCCATCCACACCAAGTTTGAAAACCATCGCACTAAAACCGAGTGCAAGTATTGCTGTAGGGAATACTATGCTGATAGTCCAGGATTGTCTCATTGGCCTTTCAGGAAGAAGTGGTATTCTTAAAAGTAATCCAACGACAATGGATGATATCACTGCAACTGCATAGCTTGAGATCAAGATCACATTAGCATGAATAATCATGATAAAACATCAACCTTTGGGTATTTATATTTTTGTATTTGAACATTGTTCAATTGTTAATAAAAATTCTATAGTCGGGTATTATTATGTTAATTATTTATGAAAAATATTTAACATTATACTTATTTCTTTAAAAAAAATTACAATAAATTGTATATTGGATTGATTTAATATTGCCTCCGTAATAAATATTCATTAATATGTCACATAGGGTTGTTCAATGAATCAATAGGTAATGTTTGTGTTCTTGTAGTATTAAGTTAACTATAATAAACCCTTGAATCACCATCATCAAACACTGTACTTTTTGGATCAACAATAACACTCATGTTAAGATAAACTCTGTTTCTATCATTCATACCGGTGTAACCAGTTAAATAGTAATTATTAATGTCGAGTTTTCGCTGGTAGATATACGAATTATCAGGATCGTAACTTGTAAAGTCGGTCACACCATTTTCTAAAGCTATTTTATCCAACGAGAAGATGTACCTGTTAAATATGAACCTTCCATAAACATCGGCATAAATACTGTTTGATACCCTGTTCTCTGAAAGCCAGTGGGCCGAAGCAGCTTCAGCTGAGTTGAAAAGTGGATAGTAATCAGATTCTAAATTACCATTACTCAACGACATGGGCACAGAAGTATCAGAAACCACACTCGCAAGACCAGCATTAAACACAAAAAAAATCGCCAAAAAAACAGTGAAAATCTTCATTGGAAGAGAATCTCCAAGATCACGCCCTTTGAAACCCTGGGCAAAGGATCCACACACCTTGATACTCCCATAGACACAAAACAAGGCCAGAACCAAGAAAGTGATTTCGTAGATCCTGGTCATGTTAAAAGCAGCCCGGAATGAAGGCAGTAAAAACCCTGCCATAAGCATTACAAATGACATAACAGCAAAGGCCAAATACTTGAATTGAAACTTCTTAACCTTCATCTCGATGAAGAAAAAGAAAAAGCCCATGATGGTAAAGAAAACCACAACAAAATTCATGTACCTTAAAACACTCACTATCCAAGTTTTAAAAGGCCCCACAGTCAGTGTTAAAATTAGGAAAACAGCAACACTCACACCAACCACAATACGATAATCCAGCCAATCAGCAAATTTAATGATCCTATCCTCGTAGGATTCCAACTGCCTCTCAAGCTTAACAAACAAGTACAACACCCCAACCAAAACCACAACCACCAGGGCGAAAATTCCAATGAGTGCAAAAACTAAAATATCACCAGAACCACCAACGTAGTGGCCTACCATCTGGGTCACATTTAAAAACACAACACCCAGAACATCAGTGATAGATTTAAGGGCAAAACCCTGGGCATAAGTACCGTACCAGAGATAGGCCGCCATGGCAGTGAAAAGAGTTAAAAATATCAACAAAACCAAGTTGTTAGGACTGTTAAAACCTAAGGTCTTTCTAGACAAACCAAACCTGGAAATGTTGTAGACCAACATGAGAAACGTCACGCCCAAAATACAGATAAGGAAGAAGTAAGTTAAAGAATAATGGGAAACAACCAAACAAAGGCTGAAAATCGTTAAAAGCACCACAAATGATGGTTTATATTTTCTCTCAAGAATCAACAACAAGAGAAGAACCATGAAAAATTCAGCGGTCATCTCCCTTGAAATAGTAACCAGTTCTATGAAAAAAGTGTTGAAGGACACGAAGAGAAACACCGCGAGAAAAGCAAGCTTAGAACTATCAACCTGTGACCTGAATATTTTATAGAGTCCCAATGGCATCAAGGAAAATATGAATGGATAAACCAGCTTAAAAACATGGTCAAGATCAACGTGGGTGAACAACGAGTAAACAGGAGCCACCATCACAATACTCAACAAGGCATTGTAGGCATCAGGAAGGGAAAAATTCCATGAAGAATAATTCAAAACCAGATTAGCCAGATAAAACTCGTTTTGCACATCCCAACCCCAAACCATGGAAGAGATGAGGGAACTTGAATAGAGAAGTGATATGGATACTACCCAAACAGCAAATATATGGAACTTCTCAGGAATACCATCGTAAACCACCAAAAACAGAACAAAAACAATTAAAACCAGTAAAAAAGCCGTTAGAATATTATTAGAATCAAAATTCATCAAATATGAACCGAACACAGCTAAAAATGGCAGTAAACAAAGAAATAGAAAGCTGGGATTGTAGAGTTTACCAATATCCACAGAGCTACCAGAATCACCAGGCTGAAACTTCCCATCCCTCAAAAACGACAGCAAACACAGCACCAGCACCAGGACTGTGAAGCAAACACCCAGATTCAAAAGTGTCAGTGGAGATTCCACACCCAAAACCGGGAGACAGATATTCATGAGGTAACCCGTGAACATCACAACAAACAAACTCAGCCCAACACCGTACAAAAGAGATTTAACACTTCCAAGATGGTGCAGCCTCAAAATCCTCAGGATCAAATACCCCGGAACAAAACTAAGATAAACAAAACCAATTAAAGAAGTGAGCACAGGTACAATAACTCCATTCAAGCTTAGAAACAAACTTAGAAGCATTAAAATTTGCATCAAGATAACTAGCTTGACAAACTTAGAGAACTTCCAATCATTCATTTCCAGGGGATTGCTAGCCAACATGGTACCGAAACAGATTATATCATAATAATATTTATCATTAAATATTAATCAGCATTTTTTAAACAATTTTTTAAAGCCAGAATCAACCTGCACAATCCACCAAAATAAGGGTTCCAAAATCTTGATACCCCATAATTCAACTTCAAATCCAAGCCAACCAAGCAAATCATCATTACCATCTATTTTCCATCAGAATATTTATAACAGTGGTAAAGGAATAATATGAAGAGTGGACATAATAAATTACAAAGACAATATTATTCTATAGAGACAATGTCTTTTAATTAATTTGTAAAAAATTATCTAAAAAAGATTAAATTTCAATAAGGTGTATCAATGAAGTTTGATAAAGTAGCATCACTAATCCTTCTAATTTTACTGGCAGCATCCATAGTTACTGTAATATACATAACAGTAAACCCACAATCTGGAGAAAAATTCACAGAATTTTACATCCTAGGAGAAAATGGCAAAGCTGGAAACTATCCCTCAAACCTTACACTGGGAGAAACAGGAAACTTAACAATGGGAATTGTTAACAGAGAACAAAACACAACCAGCTACGAACTAGTGGTCCAACTAAACGGTACAAAACTCTACAACAACACATTTACCCTAACAAAAAATCAAACCAAAGAAATACCATTCAACTTCACAACAACAACCACTGGACAAAATCAGAAAATGGAATTCATGCTGTACAAATTACCAGACAACACCAATGTCTACAGATCACTGAACTTGTACATAAATGTGAAATAATACTAGAGTAAAACTGGACACCATAGAGGATATGCAAATGAAGAATAAGAAAATAGTCGTGACAGGCGGCCTAGGATTCATAGGATCCCATCTTGTGGAGAAATTCGTTGACAACAACGAGGTGGTCATAGTAGACAACCAGTCAACAGGAACCATAGAAAACATCAAAGAACTAGACATATCAAGAATAGACACCACCTTTGGAAGCATCAACGACTTGAACCTCGAAGAAATATTCGAAGGAACAGACTACGTATTTCATCTGGCAGCAGTAACAAGCGTGCCCCAAAGTGTAGAAGACCCTGTTAAATCCAACGAAGTAAACATAACAGGCACACTCAAAGTGCTGGAAGCCGCGAGAAAAACAGGTGTGAAAAAATTAGTGTTCAGCTCCTCATCAGCAGTATACGGAGAAACAGAGGTACTCCCAATATCAGAAGAAGTACCAATCAACCCACTATCACCCT
The DNA here is from genome assembly GCA_023430285.1 of Methanobacteriota archaeon. Taxonomy (GTDB): domain Archaea; phylum Methanobacteriota; class Methanobacteria; order Methanobacteriales; family Methanobacteriaceae; genus Methanobacterium_B. The sequence goes on from JAEZAV010000021.1 coordinate 4,811, forward strand.
ACGCAGTGAGCAAAGCCACAGCAGAACTGTACTGCAACGTGTACTCCGAAATATACGACCTTCCAACCACCTGCCTCAGATACTTCAACGTCTTCGGACCAAAACAGGATCCAAACTCACAGTACGCAGCAGTGATACCAATATTCATAAACAAACTCCTGAAAAATGAAAGACCAACCATCTACGGAGATGGAGAACAAACCAGGGATTTCGTGTCTGTGGAGCGTGTGGTAGAGGCCAACGAACTCGCAGCAAAATCAGGTGAAACAGGAGTGTTCAACATAGGACTTGGAAAAAGCACATCCATAAACCAGCTGTTTGAACTGGTAAAGGAATGTGTGAAAAAGGATATGGAACCAGTCTACGAACCAGCACGTTCAGGAGAAATAAAACATTCAGTTGCAGATGTATCCAAAGCCAAAGCCATAGGATTTAATCCAGAAGCTGAATACCAAGAAGATCTCATAAAAACCATAGACAGCATAGCCTACAACATGTTCAACAAATAAAATAAATAAATGAACCAACAAAACCAAACCCAAAGGGAAGATGAATTACGGA
>JAEZAV010000111.1 GCA_023430285.1 Methanobacteriota archaeon
AAAAACTAAAAACTAATTAGGTTTTACTAAATACTAAATACTAAATACTAAATACTAAATACTAAATACTAAATACTAAATACTAAATACTAAATACTAAATACTAAATACTAAATACTAAAAATAAGAAGGAGTTTTTAGATTTAAACTCTGTGTTCTAGACTTATTTGGTTAAATCAATCGTCCACTGGTTTATGTAGTCCCAATCTCTATAGTCATGTTTCTGGGTGGGGTCTTGGCCCATTTTTATCATTTCCTTTTCGATGTTCCTTTTTACTAATTTGTACATGAGACCATGATCAGCGTTTGGATCGTAAACACCACCAAAGAGTCCCTTTGCAACTGGTTCTGTGTCAAGGTACTTGGCTGCAACGTTATCTAAATACTTTTCTTGTGCTTCTGCCTTGGTTTTCTCCTGGTTTGCAGCACCACAACTCACGAACAATGCTACTTTACGATTGGAAAGTTCTTTCTTGTTTTTCTTGAGGAAATTAAGGGTATTTTTGGTCCATTTGCCCATCTTAATTCCACTGCCTGCCACCACCAAGTCGTAGTTTTCAACTTGTATGGACTGCTTTTTCTCAGAATTTATTAGGTCAACATCCACATTTTCTTCCTGTAATATGTCTTTGATCCTTTCTGAAATTTCTTTGGCTGTTCCGTAGCGTGTTCCGTATATAACAAGTGCTTTCATTTAATTTATTCCCCCTATTTTTGGTTTTTTGTTTCCAGGTACATTTGTCCTGATAATTTTTCGAGTTTGCCCATTATTTGGAAGAGTGATAAAACCTCTTCGTTGTTCAGGTCTTTGAAGTATTCTTGAATTGATCTGGCATGATCAGCTTCCCTTTTGGCCCAGTATTCCTCGGACTTTTCTGTTGGCATAAGTCTGAGTATTCGTTTGTTTTTGGTATCCCTTTCTATTTTGATGAATCCCTGGGATTCCAATCTTACTGCCAGTTGTTTAACATTTTGATGTGTAATGCTCATGGCATCTGCCACTTCCTGCATTGATGGTGGTGTTTCGAAGGCTGTTGATAGAACTATTAACATTAGCCACTGTTTGGTGGTTATGTTGTCACGTTTGAATTCATGATTTATGGTGTAGGTCCAGCGCTGTTGGATTAAAAACAGCACAACCAAGATGTATTTTTCCATGTCTAACCTCGGACCCTCTGCATGTTCTGCTATGAGTTCATCAGAATTTTTCATGTTAGCTCTCCATTGATTTGTCTGTAAAATCCTACTGCAACCAAAATTCCCAGGAGAGTCATGGTTGTGAATATGATTATTTGCCCGGGGTCCACGTAAACACCATGTAAAACCATGAACACTATCATGGAAAGTATGGCTGTTCCTATGAGTGTGGCTTTTATTAGGAATATGGATGTGAGGATGTAACCCCATTCATTGTTTTTAAGGAGTAAAACTGCTGATATCATGGCGAAGGGCATTAGAACACCGAGATCAAGTGCTTGGATAACCAGTGTGGTGTAACCTTCAAGTGCTGCTGGTGCTGTTCCTGTGATGAGTGAGTCTATGATGAGTTTAAGCCACATCAAACAAAGCATAAGTGCAATGAATATTAGGAAGGCCGCTGTGATCTGGGTTAGTTTTCCTGGTTTAAATTTTGATTTTAAACCTGTGAACTTGGTTGTTACGAGCTCTCCTATTAATGTGTACATGGATATTGAGAATATTGCCACGTAAACAAGGAACAACTGGTTGTAGGATGCGAGAAATGACATTGATGCGTAGGTGTAGGTGAAGTAGAAGAGGGTTCCCATCCATATCAACCTGCCCCTCATGGAATTTCCATGTATCAAGTATATGGATATTAAGAGTAGGGGAACTGCTACGAGTAGGGTTACTATGTCTTGACCCATCATCTGCGAAACTATGGAGTTGGTATCGTGTTTGTAAAGAGTTTTCATGAATAGCCCTGATAATGTTGCTGTTACTGCTAGAAGGGCTACTGCGATTGAGTTTATGTACACTATTTTTTTGTCCATTTTAATTACGACCTCATCAATTGGTAATATATTACTTGTATTGGTAATATATTACATAATTCATTGTTTTAGTATATAAAACTATGCTACGATACTAACTCCCCAGAAAAAAAAGCTGAAAATCGGTGAGAATTATCACATAAATTTCCATCAATTCTTAATAGGGTGTGAAATAAACTTTAAAGTAGAAGAAATAGTTTCAGAGACCATTAAACAAATCTGGAACAACAAAACAATTGGATCAATAAAAACATACTAAAAAAAGTTAAATCCCGGATTTCACCGGTTAAAACCATGATCTATCCTTTTTTTAGATAACTTGGGAGGGTTAAATAATATGGATGAAGTAAGTGAATATTATCATGATTCAAGAATGAAGAAGATGTTCCAACTATTGGAAGAACCTAAATCACTGGTTGAGATGGACATATCCGAAGCATTCATAAAAAACCTGGTACTCAAGATAATATCAACCTACGGAACCATCGTAGTCAATCAGATACATGAAATCACAGGTTTGCACGTGGACATACTCGAAGAGGTACTAAAAAAACTGGACAAGGAGGATATGTGCGCACAAACAGGTGGAAGTTTCCTTTTCCCAAGTGTGGAATTCACCATCAAAGTTAAAGGACGAGAAAAGGCACTTCAAGTAATGCAGGAAAATCCCTACGTGGGAATAGCACCAGTTGCATATGATGAGTACTTCACAATCATGGAGGCCCAAGTTAAAGGCAGATTCCCACTTAAAATACCCCAAGCAGTCATTGACAAGGCACTGGATGATGTGGTTGGTGTGGAAGATGGTAAAAAAACCTTGATTGCATCGGCCATAGGTGGTAAAGGATTTTTCATCTACGGTGCACCTGGAACAGGAAAAACATTCCTAACCAGTAAAATGTCGGATTTACTACCTCCAATTCTCATACCTAAATTCATAGAATTCAGTGGGAGTGTCATACAACTTTACGATCCAGATTTCCATAGAAAATGTCCAGAACAACCAGAGGATCCAAGGTGGGTTAAGGTTTACTCACCATTCGTTTTCACAGGATCTGAACTCACCACAGAAAAACTTGAAACCAACTTCAATCCGAACAAGGGAGTCTACGAAACATCACCAATAATCAAGGCCAACGGTGGAATTTTACTTTTAGACGACCTTGGAAGGCAGAAGGAAGATCACAACGCACTTTTAAATAGGATGATAGTGCCCCTTGAAAACAAGAAGGATGTTATCTACATCAAAGGTGCACCAGTCATTGTCCACACCATGTTCATACCAGTTCTCTCAACCAACCTGGACATAAACATAGTTGACGAAGCACACCTGAGACGTGCACCAATGCACATACTCCTAACAGCACCAACACCCGACGAAATAGTGGAAGTTTTCCAAAGAAACCTTGATACCATGGGAGAAGACTACGATGAAGCAGTGCTTGAAAGATTTAAAAATGTTTACCTGCCAATGACCATGGGTGGAGAACAACTCAAACCAACCTTCGCACATGCAAGGGACGTTGCACAAATTGCACAGGCAGTGAGGATCAGAAACAACCAGGAAAAATTAGACACTAAAGTGTTGGAAGAAGCCCTGGATGAACATATACTCATAGCCCTACAACGAAAATACACTCCAGATCTATTTGAAAGAATAATAAACAAAAAAGTCGGCGGAAAATAGACTTTCAAAGGGGTTTAAAGATACCATTTAACTGGTGTCGAACTTTAGTTACCCTGGATGTTGATTTGGTTCATATTTTTTGGATTTTTTCTTCAAATTTTTATCCATGGAAAGGTTTTTATTAAATCATTCACAATATAAAAGAGGTTAGGAATTAGCTTTTAAGGAGAAGTTTGAGATGACATGTAACGTATTAGTTGGCGGAGGATGGGGTGATGAAGGTAAAGGAAAATGTATTACCTACCTCTGTTACAACGATAAACCAGATATCATAGCAAGAGCGGGTGTTGGACCCAATGCAGGGCATTCTGTAGAATTTAATGGCGAAAAATATGGGCTAAGAATGATACCATCGGGTTTTGTACACACCGGTGCAAAATTATTGATCGGAGCCGGAGTACTGGTGGATCCAGAAGTTTTCCACCATGAACTCGATTACCTGAACAAGTACCAAGTTAAAAACAGGACATTTGCAGATTTTAGAAGTGCAATAATAGAACCTAAACACAAGGAACAGGACAGGGCTTCAGATTATCTTTCCAAAAAAATTGGAAGTACAGGAAGTGGATGTGGACCAGCTAATTCCGACAGGGTAATGAGAACAGCAAAACTTGCTGGAGATATTCCTGAAATGCAGGGCTACACAACAGATGTGCCAACTGAAATTAACGAAGCACTTGACGAGGGAAAGGAAGTATTTGTGGAAGGATCACAGGGATTCGGATTATCACTCTACTACGGAACCTACCCCTATGTAACAAGTAAGGACACAACAGCAAGTACAGCAGCTGCAGATGTGGGTATAGGACCCACCAGAGTGGATGATGTAATAGTGGTATTTAAATCCTACATAACAAGGGTGGGAGAAGGACCATTTAAAACAGAAATATCACAAGAAAAAGCTGAAGATATGGATATTGAAGAGTACGGTACAGTCACTGGAAGAAGGCGCCGTGTCGGAACCTTCGACATGGAACTTGCAAAGGAATCCTGCATGATAAACGGAGCTACACAAATAGCACTAACATGTGTGGACAGGTTGTTCCCAAACTGCGAACGTGTGCAGGACTACTCACTACTATCACAGGAAGTTAAAAACTTCGTAGCAGAGATCGAAGGAGAAACAGGAGTACCTGTAACCATCATATCAACAGGACCAGACCTGGTAGACACCATAGATCTAAGGGACGAACT
>JAEZAV010000120.1 GCA_023430285.1 Methanobacteriota archaeon
GGCATACAAGGTTCAGAGATAATTTTTAACATTATCTTCTTCATCACCATAATATCTGCCCTGGTACAGGGATCAACCATAGAAATCCTGGCCAAATACTTGGGACTGTACCTTCCAAACAAAGGAAACTAGTTTGGATAGTTAAACTATGATTTTCTGTTATTCGTAAAAGGTTAAGTGTGTGGAAAGAGAATAAGTTTTTAGACTAAAATCATAGATTTATTGGGGAGTTGAATGTCGATGGAAACAGATGGTACACATGATAAAAACAGTTATTTAAATTATTTTTCCGGATTGTACCATAGAAACAAGAAGTTGTTGATGGTTTCATTTTCCATATATTTCCTATCAGTTATTGCCGGAATTATGTTGGCATTGTTCTTAAGTGGTCCTGTAAGCAGCTATTTAACCACCATGGTCCAAACAGACAGGCAATTTTTGAGTGAAAAGGGGTTCAACTTCCTAACAATATTCTCACACAACCTCTTCAGTCTGTTTTTAACCTTCGTTGGCGGAATCACAGCAGTAATAACAGTCATCTTCATTATCATTAATGGATTTGTTTACGGTGCCTTCCTAGGATACGTTGCATCTAACCCTGTGATTGGAGGACATGCCAGTAGTGTTGGTTCACTCACACCCCTCAAGTTTATTGTGTACACTGTTCCACATGGAATATTTGAAATTTCAGGCTTCATAATTGCAGGTGCTGCGGGTTTGAGGTTGAGCACCATAATCGTAGACTTCATAAGAAAGGATGAGGAATCAAGCTACTACTACAATCAGATTAAAGATGCTCTGGCCCTGTTTGGTATTGCTGTGGTTTTAATATTTATCGCTGCCATAATCGAAACCAACGTAACCATACACATTGGAAACTTCATATTCCAGCACCTTTAAAAATAGAAAAATATGTAATATCTTTTTTTTGGGATGTTTCACTAAGCCAGAGCATCTTTCAATGTTCTAAATTCTAAATATTTTCTAAAATTAACAGAAAATTACTGTTTTCCAAGCTCTTGTTCAGATTTTTCTACAGGTTCTTGTTCTACGTTTTCTCCCGCAGTTTGGTTATCCAAAACACGAGATGCAAAGTAAAATGCTATAACTGTACTTAAAATAGCCCAATAATTGTTTAAAACCTGTCCTAAAATTGAGTCTGGTGAGAGCTGTATTTGATCTCCCATTGCAAGTGATGCGAAGAAAACCACAAGGATAGAAATGGTGATTGCCTTTCTAAATTCGCCACTTCCAAAATCTGGAAACTGGTTTAAGTAGTAAGCTCCAAACAACACGAAGGTAAATGAACCAAGCCCAATTAGACCTAACCTGATGAGTGGAGACACACCGTTTAATAGAATCAAAGCTATGCTCCATAGAAGTCCAACCAAGATCAGGAAAATACCCCAATTTTTACTAGACGGAATATAGTGATTAATTACTAACACCCCAATTTACATATGGAGTACTACCTATTAATAGTTTCTAACATACCCAAAAAAAAAGTGATCCAAAAACCAGTTTCCCAAAACTCTCAAACACTACGATCCTTATTTCTTACAAAAAGATGTCTTGCGAAGTTGTAGAGTGTGAAGGTGATGGGTAAAAGGAAAAATATGAAAACACTCCACAGTGAATTGAAAAATGAAATTATTATTGCAACACCTGCTAATATTGGCAGTATGAGGTTAGATCTTTGGATACTCGCAGATTTCTTCTTAGCTGACCCTGCCAGAAAGTCCTGCCTCTTTGCATATGCAAATATGGAGTAAAATAAAATCCCTATTATGAGCATGTTTAGATCGAACATCAGGACAGAAAGATGGAACTGGCCGTACTTTCCAATCAACGATGTTGTAAATGGAACTATGGCTATAGACATCAAAAAGAATATGTTGATCCAAAGTAATGTGATGTCACTCTTTTTTATAACGAAAAATACGTGGTGGTTCAACCAGAAAACTGCTAAAAGTATGAAACTCATGATATAAACTAAAATTTCTGGTATTACACTGAATATGTAAGCGTTGAACACTTGTGGATCTGTGGAGGAAGGTAAGTTCGGTACTGAAATTCCAAGAACAAGTAGTGTCATTGCAATGGCAAATATTCCATCGGCCAATGTCTCAATTCTGTTTGTAGGTAAATTTAATGTTGAATCTGCCATTGAACATTACCTCCCAAATTTTTAGATTAAAAAAACCCGTTTCTATGATTTCTATACAATTTTATCGTTCTTTTATGTAAAATAATTTACCCCACAACTTAATCACGACTTAACCATCCCATAAAAATTAGAATATCTAAACTTGTTTAAAACTGGTTTTATCCAAGATTTCAAATCTGGGTTAAATATTTTAGAACCAACCAACATAAAAATAAGTAGAAGCTTTATAAACAATTTTACTTGAGTCGTATTATAGGTGGGTAACTACAATGGTCGTCATTCCAAACATCAGCGAAAGGACATTTTACATAATTATAGCTGCAATTGCAGTAGTGGGCCTGATATTTATTCTGATCCAGATAAGAAAGATAAAAAAAGCACAAAATAAGGTCAATTACCTTGGAGAGGAACTTAAACTGAAAAAGTTAGAGCTTGTGAAGGGAGATATGAGATCAGCTTGCCAGAAAAATAAAAAGGTTGATAAACCAATCTACTCCCCAAATTTTGGGGCCAAACACTACAAAAATCTCCTAAGGAATGTTGATGAATCCAAAAGATCCTTGGAGTTCATGAAGATCGAAAAAAAATTATCAGACCTGGACAAGCGTGAAGAAGTTTTTGATAAAAGAAAACA